>JACCXV010000076.1 GCA_013696835.1 Gemmatimonadota bacterium
GCCGCCCGCCTGCGCGAGATGCGGCCTGCCGCCGCCGCCGCCGCCCACGATGCCTCCCACCCGCTTGACGACGTCCACGGCGGAGATCCTTCCGGCCTGCACGAGATCGTCGGTGACGAGCGCCAGGATCGCGGCCTTGCCGTTCAGCTCCGCGCCGACCACGCCCACACCCGATCCCAGCCGGCTGCGCAGCGCATCTCCGATCGCTCGCAGGTCGTCCGCGTTCACCGCGCTCGCGCGGTAGGTCACCACGGCGGTGCCCTCGATCATCGTGCGGTTCTTCAGAAGGTCGCCGTCCCCGCCCTGATCCTGACGCGCGGCGGCCAGCTTGCGCTCGATCTCACGCCGCTCCTCCTGCAGGCGCAGAACGCGCTCCGGCACGTCTTCAGGCCCCGACTTGAGCGCCTGCGCCGCCGCCGCGAGCGCGCCCTCACGGGAGCGGAAGTGCTCGAGGGCCCGGCGACCGGTCACGACGTGGATGCGCCGCACGCCCCCGGCCACGGACTCCTCGCGCACGATCCGGACGGGTCCGATCTCGCCCGTGCGCAGCACGTGGCAGCCGCCGCAAAGCTCACGCGAGACGCCCTCGCCGATCGTGACCATGCGCACCACATCGCCGTACTTCTCCCCGAAAAGAGCCATGGCGCCCCGGTCCCGCGCTTCCGCGAACGGAAGGACTTCCTTGGTGACAGGGAGGTCCGCGAGCACCAGCTCGTTCGCGTCGTCCTCGACCCGCCGGACCGTCTCCTCCCCCAGCGGGGCCGGATGTGTGAAGTCGAACGTCATCTTCTCGGGCGCCACGAGGGAGCCCGCCTGCCGAACGTGCTCCCCGAGGCGCTGCCGAAGGAGCGCGTGCAGGAGGTGCGTCACCGTATGATGCCGTTCGGTGTCGAGCCGGCGTTCGCGCGCGACGCGGGCGATCACCGGCACGCCCGGACGAATGGCGTCCCGCTGGCCCTCGACCACGCCCACGACCGCGAGGAAGCGCTGTCCCTCGCCCGCTCCTTCCCGCACGACCTCCACGACCTCCAGCCGGAAGGCAGGCGTGACTCCCGCGGCGCTCTCGATCTCGCCGCGGTCACTGACCTGACCCCCGCCGGCGGCATAGAACGGAGACTCCGCGAGGGTGACGACGAGGTGCTCCCCCCGCGGGGCAACGGCCGCCAGGACCGTTCCGACCTCGAGCCCGGCGGCTTCGCGATATCCGACGAAGCGGCTGGCGGCGGTGCCGGAGGCCCCTGTGTCGTCGCCGTCCCCGGCCGCGCCCGAAGCTCCGGGCCGGACCGTGAAGCGCGAGTGACTGCGGGCGCGCGCGCGCTGCTGCTGCATGAGCTCGTCGTAGCCTGCGCGATCGAGCTGGGCTCCCCGCTCCGCGGCCATGATCTCCGTCAGGTCCGGTGGAAAGCCGTGCGTGTCGTAGAGCCTGAACACGACGTTCCCCGGGACCTCCGCACCGGCTGGCAGGGCCGCCATCGCATCCTCGAAGACTCCGATGCCCTGCTCGACGGTCTGGAGGAAGCGCTCCTCCTCCGCGCGCACGATCAGGCGGATCGCGTCCACGCGCGCGACGAGCTCAGGATAGGCGTCGCGCATGCGCTCGACGACGTCGGGCACGAGGCGCTCCAGCAGCGGCTCCCGCTGGTCCAGCAGCCACGCGTGACGAATCGCACGCCGCGCGATGCGCCGCAGCACGTAGCCCCGCCCTTCGTTGGCGGGATAGACTCCGTCGGCGACGAGGAAGGTCACAGCGCGCGCATGGTCGGCGATCACGCGCATCGACACGCCGGACTCCGTCGCCCCGTCGTACGGACGGCCGACGAGCTCCGAGATGCGCTCGAGGAGCGGCCGAAAGAGGTCCGCGTCGTAGTTCGAGGGCACCCCCTGGAGGACCGCTGCAGCGCGCTCGAGGCCCATGCCCGTGTCCACCGACGGGCGAGGCAGGCTGGCGAGCGTGCCGTCGGCCGCGCGGTCGTATTGCATGAACACCAGGTTCCAGATCTCCAGGAAGCGGGCGTCGTCGTTCGCCGGCGTGGGCCGCTCCGCCGAGTCGGCGTCCGTGCGAGCCGTCGAGCCCGCTGGCGTCGGACGCTCCCCCGGGCCTTCGGGTGTGCGCGCCGCGCCGTGTCCGGGACCCAGGTCGTAGAAGATCTCGGAGCAGGGGCCGCAGGGGCCCGTCTCACCCATCGCCCAGAAGTTGTCCTTGTCGCCCATGCGGAGGAGCCGCTCCTCCGGGATCCCCACGACGCTGCGCCAGAGGGCATGGGCTTCGTCGTCACGCTCGTGCACGGTGGCCCACAGCCGTTCCGGGGGCAGGCCGAGCTCCTGCGTCACGAACTGCCAGGCGAGCCGGATCGCCTCCTCCTTGAAATAGTCGCCGAAGGAGAAGTTGCCGAGCATCTCGAAGAACGTGTGATGCCTCGGGGTCCGCCCCACGTTCTCCAGGTCGTTGTGCTTGCCGCTGACGCGCAGGCACTTCTGGGAGCTCGCGGCACGCGTGTACGGCCGGCGCTCGCGCCCGGTGAACACGTCCTTGAACTGGACCATCCCGGCATTGGTGAAGAGCAGTGTGGGGTCGTCCCCCGGCACGAGGGAGGACGATTCGACGACGGCGTGGCCGTGGCGACGGAAGAAGTCGAGGAAGCGGCTGCGGATCTCGCTGGCGTTCATGGGGCGGTCAATATATCTCCCGCTCTTTCCCCGGCTCCATTCACCCCCTCGCAGGCGCCCGCGGAGGACGCGTGGTACACGTCGTCCTGCTCCTCACGCAGGCGCTGCTCGCATCGCTGGCGATCGCGGCCAAGCTCGCGCTGCGCGAGCTGCCCGCAGCCGGGCTGGTGCTCCTTCGCGTGGGCGGTGCGGGGCTCGTGCTCGCGGCCGTCGTGCCGCGCGCGCGGCTCGCGTCCGCCTTCCGCGCCGACCTCCCCAGCCTCGCCCTCTACAGCCTCCTTGGAGTGGTCGCCAACCAGCTGCTCTACGTCGGGGGGCTGACGCACACCACCGCCATCAACGCCAACATCCTGATCACGACGGTGCCCGTCTTCACACTCGCGATCGCGGCGCTTCTCGGCCGTGAACGGGCTACGCCGGTGGCACTCGGGGGGCTGGCGCTGGCGCTGGCCGGTGCACTGGTGCTCGTCCGCGCCGGCGACGTGGACCTGCAGCGCGAACGGTCGCTGGGGAACGCCATGATCGTCATGAACGCGCTCGCCTACGCCGGCTACCTTGTGCTCTCGAAGGACCTGCTGGCGCGCTATCCTCCGCTCGTCGTGACGGCGGCCGTGTTCCTGCTCGGGACCGTCGGCGTCCTCCCGTTCGGGGCACCGGCGCTGGCCACGCTGGACTGGGCTGCCGTGTCGAGCCGAACCTGGCTGGCCGTGCTGTACATCATCCTCGTCCCCACGGCGGCGGCCTACGGGCTGAGCCTCTGGGCGCTCTCCCGCTCGTCCTCGACGGTGGTCGCCGTCTACGTGTACGTCCAGCCGCTGGTCACGATGCTCCTCGCTCCGGCCGTGCTCGGCGAGAGTGTCGGCGTCGACGCCCTGGTTGCCGGGGCTGCGATCTTCGCCGGAATCGCGCTGGTGACGCTGGGCCGCAGGGAGCGGCCCGTCGGCGATGAGGTGCGCGAGGAGGTGCCCGAGACGGGACTGTGAACGCCGGGAGGAGCTACCCGTCCGCTGGCAGGGCTGACGCTTCCGAGCCGGGCCGTCCCGCGTCGATCAGCTCCCGCACCACGCTCGCCACCGTCGAGGCTGCGAATCCGCGCCTCGCCAGGTAGCCCGAGAGACGGCGGCGAGCGGCCACGGCGTCGAGGCCGCGCAGGCGCGGCAGGCGCCGGACGGCGACCTCGCGCGCAAGCTCGGGTTCCCCAAGCCCACGCTCCTCGAAGCCGTTCAGCACGGCCAGCTCGGCGATTGAATCCACGATCCCCTTCGTACGCAATCCGGTGAGCAGCCGGCGGCTGCCCTGGGGGTTCACCGTCAGCCTGTCCCGCACGAACAGCCGGGCGTAGCGCTCATCGGAGACGAGCCCCACCGCCTCCAGCCGCGCGAGCACCTCATCGATGTCGGCGCGCGCGTGCCCGCGCCGCCGCAGCTTGCGTGCAAGCTCGCGCCGGGAGTGCTCGCGCCTGCTCAGCAGGTCGAGAGCGGCCTTGTGGACGGCATCAGACAAGCGGCGAGATACCCCGCGGGGTCTCCGGGATCCGCGCGCCTCAGCGCCGCGCCGGAGCCGGCTTGGCGGGCTCGCCTCTGGGAGCTCCGCCGAGCGGCCGCGGCCCGTCCGGCCGGAGCCCCGCGGAGAGCGGGGGACGCGACTCGGTCCTGGCACCGGACTCCGACCGGACTGCCGTGCCCGTGCCGGGGCCAGGCTCCACCTTCCCCGTCGCATCTCCCTTGCCCGCCGCATCTCCCTTGCCCGCCCCATCTCCCTTGCCCGCCGCTGCGGCACCGGACGCGGCGAGGCGATCGCCGTTCTCCACTCCGGTCACGTCGGCTGCAGGCTCCTTGAGGATCCCCAGCGCCCGCCGCAGGTCCCGATCGATCGAGGCCGCGATGTCGGGGTTCTCCTTCAGGAAGGCGCGCGAGTTCTCCCTGCCCTGCCCCAGGCGCTCCTCACCGTACGAGAACCAGGCGCCGGACTTCTCGACGATTCGGCGCTCGACCCCGAGGTCGAGAAGCAGCCCCTCGTGCGAGATCCCCTCGCCGTAGAGAATGTCGAACTCCGCCTGCTTGAAGGGCGGCGCGACCTTGTTCTTCACGACCTTGACCCGCACGCGATTGCCGGTCGCCTCGTCGCCTTCCTTGATCGTCCCGATGCGCCGGATGTCTAGCCGCAGGGAGGCGTAGAACTTGAGCGCGCGCCCCCCGGGGGTGGTCTCGGGGCTGTTGTGAACCACCACGTGATCTACCAGGTACGTGTGGTTGCCCTCGATCTGGAGATCGAAGCGGTCGCGCTTCCCCCTGGCGGGTGGCTTGGGGTACTTGCGCAGCACACGCATCGGTACCGCCCGAAGACTCGTCCGTGAGCTGAGGCGCGTCCCGTTCAAGTGGGCGTCACTCGTGTCAGGCTCCCACCGGAACCGGCCCCTCAGGTTTGGATGAAGCTTGTAGTCCATCGAAGGGTGCACGAACGGCGCGATCTTCTCCTGAAACCGGGCGGCCCGATCCCCGCTGAAGAGGAGGCTCCGCGATGTCACGGTCGCGCGGCCCATCCCGAGTTCCTCACAGCGTGCGGCCAAACGCTGCTTGTCCTCGTTGCAGAGTGATGTGTTGTAGATCACCGACGTGCCGTGCCCCCAGCGCTGGTACGGACCCGCATAGGAGCCATCGTCGCAGTACCACGCTGCAACCGACCGCTCGTCGAGCTGACCGAGCAGTTCGCTGGAGATCGTCCTTCCTCCTTCAGCAGCGTAGACCGCTCCGTGCAACCAGGCGAGCTGGCGCATGGGGATCGTGTCGAAACCAACCTCGTTGCCGGTCGGAGCCATCTTCGATGCGAACGGCGCGAGCATCGCGTGCTTCCACGCGCAGTAGTCGACCTGCTTCAGCCCGTGACCCACCCGGAAGTGAGTGTTGTGATCCGAGGCGAAGCGAAGTGACCCATCCCCCAGCATGCTGCCCAGGATCAGCTTGAGCTGATCCTCCCGCAGATCGTAGTGCTTGACCGCTGTGAGCACCTCGTCACCGGCCTCGATCTCCGCGGCGGGCTTCTCCCCGTCCGGCGTGAAGATCAGATGGTTTGGAGTGCACGCGAACTTGCGCACACCCGATCCCCCCGCGGCAGCCACCTCGAACTGAAGCCATTCATCGGTCTTGCCGTTGTTGTAGTGGCCCACGATGCGCCTGGGTGAGATCGCGCCTGTTTTCGGATCCATCGACATGACGTCGAGCGTCAGACTCTGGTTCACGATCTTGCCGATCTTCTGGGTGCTGCCGTCGGCGAGTACCACGCGGGTGTCGTAGTGAAAACATCCGAACATCACGCCTATCTTCTCGCGGATCTGGTTGATGAAGATCACGCACGTGTTCGAGCGGGCGATCGCGGCCGTGAGCTTGCGCAGCGCCTGCGACATGAGCCGCGCCTGCAACCCCACATGCGAGTCTCCCATCTCGCCTTCGATCTCGGCTCTGGGAACGAGCGCCGCCACCGAGTCCACGACCACGACGTCCACGGCGTTGGAGCGCACGAGCACCTCCGCGATCTCGAGCGCCTGCTCGCCCGTGTCGGGCTGCGAGACCAGCAGGTTGTCGACCTGCACGCCGAGCTTGCGCGCATATTCCGCGTCCAGCGCGTGCTCGGCGTCGATGAACGCCGCCATGCCCCCGCCGCGCTGCGCATTCGCCACCACCTGCAGGGCGATCGTCGTCTTCCCGGACGACTCCGGGCCAAAGACCTCCGTCACGCGGCCCCGCGGGATGCCGCCCACGCCGATCGCCGCGTCGAGGTTGATGGCGCCGGTGGGGATCGCATCGACGCGGATGCGCTGATCGGCGCCCAGTCGCATGATCGATCCCTTGCCGTGCTGCCGCTCGATCTGCGTGATCGCCAGGTCGAGCGACTTGTTCTTCTCCTCGCGCTCTTTTCGGTGCTCTTCCATGTCCTCTCCTGATTGACGCTTGCGGGTGGCGGAATCGTTGTGCGGACCGCGGCGGATCCGCAGGCGCCGGCGAATAGCCTGGCGCCGGCGAACAGACTAGGGCCGGTAGCGACGATGAGACGGACAACGACGAGCGCAGGCGCGCATCATCGCTCACCGAACTGGGCGATCGGATCCTCTACGGGAGAGCGGGCGCGCTCCGTCACGGGGCGGGAGGCGAGCAGCGGGAGCTCGAGCTGCCCGGCGCGGACGCGATCGAGCAATTCACGGACCGCATAGCGAACGAGCCACGCATGGGAACGGTCGGAGCTGCGCGCGAGCTCCTGCAGGGCCGCAAATTCCAATTCGCCGAACGATATCGTCATGCGGTGCATGGCGGTGACTCTAGCACCACATGCTGTGCGCAGTCAAGCGTATCTTCGGTTTGTGATCGGATCGGGGGCTTTCGCGTACAAGCCCATGCCCAATGCCCTCACCGCCAAAGAATGGCGCCGGAGCCGGCTCCGCGATCCTGCGCCCCGGCTCTGTCACCACTCCTTTCGGCTGATGATCCGCGCACCGCGCTGATAGGTTAGATAGGACCAGGCCCACTGGATCAGCACCAGGAGCCGGTTGCGGAAGCCGATCAGGAAGAAGATGTGCACCCCGAGCCACGCAGCCCACGCAGGGAAGCCCCACAGGCGCACGGGGCCGAACCGGGCCACCGCGGCCGAGCGGCCGATCGTGGCCAGGCTCCCCTTGTCGCGGTAGCGAAAGGCGCGCGTGCGCGTCCCGGCGAGCAGCCGGCGAATGTTGCTGGCCGCGCAACGAGCCTGCTGCATCGCCACCGGCGCCACGCCGGGAAGCGGCTCTCCATCCTCGCCGGGGAAGAGGGCGATGTCGCCGAGCACGAACACCTCCGGTCGTCCGGGGAGCGAGAGGTCGGGCGCCACCGCCACCCGTCCATGGCGGTCGAGATCGCCGCCGAGCCCTCGCGTGAGCGGCGAGGCGACGTTTCCCGCCGCCCAGAACACGTTAGCGGCCGCGATCCGCTCCGCCCCGATCCACACACCTCCTTCCTCCACCTCCGTCACGACGGCGCCCGTGCGGACCTCCACGCCCAGCCGGCGCAGCGACTCGGCGGCCTTGCGCGAGAGCGCTTCGCCATAGCCTGGCAGGATCCGGTCTCCCCCCTCCAGCAGCACCACGCGGGTGTCGCAAGAGTCGAAGTTGCGGAAGTCGCGGCGGATCGTGTGACGCGCGATCTCGATCATGGATCCCGCGAGCTCGACGCCGGTGGGGCCGCCGCCGACCACGACGCTCGTGGTGAGGGCAGCCTGCCGCAGCGGGTCGGGCTCCACCTCGGCGCGCTCGTACGCGAGCAGGAACCGGCGCCGGATCTCGCGCGCGTCCTCCAGGCTCTTGAGGCCCGGTGCGAGCGGCTCCCAGTCGTCGTGGCCGAAGTACGCATGCCGGTTTCCGGTCGCGAGCACCAGGTAGTCGTAGCCGAACGACGTCCCGGTGGAGGTCCGCACGGCGCGCGCGTCGAGGTCCACGGCCTCGACCTCCCCCAGCACGACCCGGACGTTGGCCTGCCTGCGCAGGATCGATCGGATCGGCTGGGCGATCTCGCTGGGGGCGAGCGAGGCCGTCGCGACCTGGTAGAGGAGCGGCTGGAAGAGGTGGTAGTTGTTGCGGTCGATGAGGGTGATCGCCACCGCCGTGCGGCACAACGCGCGGGCGGCGAAGAGACCCCCGAATCCGCCGCCCACGATCACGACGCGCGCCGGCGCGTCGGCCACCTCAGGCCTCGTCGCGGCGGATCAGATTGAGGAACTCCGTGCGCGTGGCGACGTCCTTGCGGAAGCTCCCCAGCATGGCCGACGTGAGCGCGACGGAGTGCTGCTTCTCGACGCCACGCATGGTCATGCAGAGGTGGCGCGCCTCGACCACGACTCCGACGCCCTTTGGTGCGAGGGCGCGCATGAGCGTCTCGGCGATCTGCGTCGTGAGCCGCTCCTGGACCTGCAGACGGCGGGCGAAGACGTCCACGAGACGGGCGATCTTCGAAAGGCCGAGGATCTTGTCGTTGGGGAGGTAGGCCACGTGGCACTTGCCGAAGAACGGCAGCAGGTGGTGCTCGCAGAGGCTGTACAGCTCGATGTCCTTCACGATCACCATCGAGTCGTACTGCTCGGTGAAGAACGCCTGGTTCAGGATCGCGTCCACGTCCTGCGCGTATCCCCGTGTGAGCTCGCGCAACGCGCGGACGACCCGGCCCGGGGTCTTGCGCAGCCCCTCG
Organism: Gemmatimonadota bacterium; assembly: GCA_013696835.1. Classification (GTDB taxonomy): domain Bacteria; phylum Gemmatimonadota; class Gemmatimonadetes; order JACCXV01; family JACCXV01; genus JACCXV01. Next base: position 8,877 of record JACCXV010000076.1, read on the forward strand.
CGGGCGGGATCCTCGCCCATGCCCGCGAGCAGCGCCGCCA
>JACCXV010000085.1 GCA_013696835.1 Gemmatimonadota bacterium
GAGTCGCTCGTCCCCCGGATCCGCGCCGCGGGCGCGATCTTCCTCGGGCCCCACGCCCCGGTGGCGATCGGGGACTACCTGGCCGGACCGAACCACACGCTTCCCACGGGTGGCACGGCGCGCGCCTTCTCGGGTGTCGGGGTCGAGACCTTCGGCCGCTGGGTGTCGGTCGTAGCCGGCGCGCCGGCGGCTCTCGCGCCGCTCCTCGATCCCGCGGCCCGCCTGGCGGACGCGGAGGGGCTTCCGGGTCACGCGGCTTCGCTCCGCGCCCGGACGGGCCGGGGGGTTGCGCCGTGATCCGCCTTTCCGACCGCGCCCGCACGTTCCAGCCCTATCGCGCGGCGCGCCACGACGCGCTCGCCGGCCTCCTGCTCGACGCCAACGAGCACGCGCGGGGAGGGCTCCGGGAGCACGTGGACCTGGCCGAGACCCTCGCGGGGCTCGCGCGCTATCCCGATCCCGCGAACCTGCGCCTGCGCCGGTCGGCCGCGGCGGCCTACGACGTGCCGACCGAGGCGGTCTTCACCGGCAACGGATCGGACGAGGCGATCGACCTGCTGTTCCGGGCCTTCACCGATCCCGGCGACGAGGTCCTGGTCGCCGTCCCGACGTACGGGATGTACGCCGTGCAGGCGGCCCTGAACGCCGTCGCCGTCCGGGAGCTTCCCCTCGGCGCGGACTTCCGGCTTCCGGAGGGGGCGCTCGACGGCGGGGCGGCGGTCGGCTCCCGCGCGCGCCTGCTCTTCGCCTGCTCGCCGAACAATCCCACGGGCAACCTGATCGGCCGCCGCGGCATCCTGGACGCCGCGCGACGCTTTCCGGGCCTGACGGTCGTGGACGAGGCCTACGTCGAGTTCTCCGGCGCTCCCAGCCTGGCCCGCGAGGCCGCGCGGGCCGGCTCGTCGCTCGTCGTGCTGCGCACCCTGTCCAAGGCCTGGGGACTGGCCGGCCTGCGGGTCGGGTTCGCGATCGCGGACCCGGCCGTGATCGCCGTCCTCCAGCGCGTCAAGCTACCGTACAACCTGAACGCGGTGGCGAGCGCGATCGGCGTACGCGTCCTCGGCGACGGCGCCCGGCTGGACGCCAACGTCGGACAGGTGCTGTGCGAGCGGGACCGGCTGCGGATCGAGCTCGGGCGCCGCGGCCTCGCCCCGCTGCCCTCGGACGCGAACTTCCTGCTCGTCCCGCACGCTGGCGCCACTGAGCTGGTCCAGCGGCTGGCGAGCCGCGAGAACGTCGTCGTGCGGGACCGGAGCGGCCTGCGGGAGATCCCCTCCGCCTTCCGCGTGACCGTCGGCTCGGGGGACGACAACGCCCGCTTCCTGGAGGCCCTCGACCGATGCCTCGCGTGAACCTCCACTGCCACAGCCGGCACTCGCACGACGGGCGGGGATCGGTCGAAGAGCTGGCGCTCGCGGCCCGGGACCGCGGAATCGGCGTGCTGTGCCTCACCAACCACGTCGAGAGCCTGCTCGGGGACGGAGAGACGTGGGTGCTCGATCTGGACGATGCCCGCAGCCGGCTGGGCGCCTGCCGGGACGAGATCGAGTGCTGCCGGAGCCGGGTGCCCGAGGTCGAGGTCCTCTTCGGCGCGGAGCTGGAGTACCGCCCCGAATGGCGCGCAGGTCTCGAGGAGCTGGCGGAGTCCCTCCCGTTCGACTTCCTCCTCGGATCGGTCCACGTGGTGGACGACCTCCAGATCTCCGGCGGTCCCGGGGTCGAGCGGGCGTTCAGCGGCCGCTCCGAGGAGGAGGTGTACGGGCGCTACTTCGAGCGCGTCCTCGAGATGGTGCGGTGGGCGGGCTTCGACGTCGTTTCCCACCTCGACCTCGTCAAGCGGTTCGGCGCCCGCTGGCACGGGGCCTTCGAGCCGCGCCGCTACGAGCGGGTGCTCGTCGAGATCCTCGACGCCTGCGCCCGGGCCGGTCTCGGCATCGAGATCAACGCCTCGGGGCTCGGCGCCGCGTGCGCCGAGACGTTCCCGGGCCTGGAGCTGGTGCGGCGCGCGCGCCAGGCTGGGGTCCCCTTCATCACCGTCGGGACAGACGGCCACGCTCCCGAACACGTGGATCGCGGACTGCACGAGGCCGAACGGATCGCGCAGGCCGCGGGGTTCGGCGAGACGGCGGTGTTCCGCGGGCGCCGCCGCAGCCTGCTGCCGCTCGATC
>JACCXV010000187.1 GCA_013696835.1 Gemmatimonadota bacterium
GCTTGGAAGCGCCGCCGGCAGGCCTGTCCGGCTGTCGTGCAGGCTCGTGCCTTCTTCCGCGGTGAGGCTGCACCCGCGGGGCTCGGCGTCGGCGAGGCGGCCGAGCAGCCGGAAGCGATCGTGCCCCGCGGCCGCCAGGTCCTCCGTGCGCAACGCGAAGCAGCTCGAGCGGTTCGCCAGGTCCCAGACCGCGAGCGCTCCTTCCCCGCCGCCTCCGACGACGACGACCGGCTCGAGCGTGAGCGGATCCAGCACGCGCCAGCGCACCCACGGGGGGGCCACGTAGCTCGCGTCGGCGGCGGCGTAGAACTGGCTCGCCAGCTCGGCCATGCCGTACTCGTTGAACACGCGGGCAGGGGGGATCCCGAGCCAGCGCTCGTATTCGCCGAGCAGGCTGGCGGGCTCCACCGATCGCGAGCGCCCCTTGAAGCCTCCGGTCTGGAAGAGCCGGCTGCCGCGGGGGAGGCGCACGCCCGCTCCTCGCGCGCGCAGGACGTCCAGGGCCTGCACGAAGGCGAACGCCGGGCCGAGAAGGAAGAGCGCCTCGCCCGCGGAGCGCGCTGACTCCAGAACCCCGCACAGCTCGTCGCCCGGCAGGCCGTCGCTCCCCCAGCAGAACCCGCTGCCCTCCGATCCGCAGGCTCGCAGCAGGACGCCGAACATGTGGGAGAGGGAGGATTCCGATGCCTGCGCGGGAGAGGGCGCCAGGAACAGGAGCCGCATACGGTCGCCGTCGGGCAGACAGCTCCGGCGAAACGTGAGAAGGAGCGCGGCCTCGTAGAGCTCCAGCCCCTCGGCATACACGCGACTGCGGAGTGTGGACGTCGTGCCGCTGGACAGGAAGCGCAGGCCCGCCCGGGGCGCCGCTCCCTCCGGAAACGCGGCGACGCGCTCGGTGCGATGGGCGGTGACCGGCAGGGGGGGCACGTCGCGCCAGCCGCGAACGCGGCGGGGTGTGGCACCGGCTGCCTCCCACCAGCGTCGCGCCACCGCGTTGTGTTCCCACTGGTGCTGGAAGAGCCGGCTTGCCAGGGAGTCGAACTCGTCCTCGTGCAGCGGGCTCTGCCAGCCGCGGCGGATCGCGTGCAGGATGTCGGCATCCAGCGCGACCGCCTGCGAGCGGCGGGCGCGCTCGCCGCCCCGCGCCGGGGCCGACCCTTGATTCAACATCACACTCCGCGCGCGGCCGGGTCCCAGACGAGCTTGTGCAGCTGGATCTGGAACCGGGCCTGGAGCCCGTCGGCGAGCATCCACTCCACCACCTCGCGCGCCTCGACCGATCCGAATACGGTCGAGAGCAACACCCTCGTGCGAGCCTCGAGGCGGTGCTTCCGAATCACGGATCGGGCCCACTCGTAGTCGGCCCGGCTGGCAAGCACGAACTTGACCTCGTCGCGGGGCGTGAGATGGCCGACGTTGGACCAGAGGTTCCTGCGCTCCATGCCGGATCCCGGCGCCTTCAGGTCCACGATCCGATGCACGCGCTCGTCGACGCGCGAGATGTCGAGGCTGCCGCCGGTTTCCAGGAGGACGGTGTACTTCCGGTCGCAGAGCTCGCGCAGCACCGTGAGGCAGCCCGCCTGCCACAGCGGCTCCCCGCCCGTGACCTCCACCAGCCGAACCCCGAGGTCCTCGACGCGGCGCAGAACCTCTTCGACCGCAAGCGACTCGCCCCCGTGGAACGCGAAGGCGGAATCGCACCAGCTGCACCGCAGGTTGCATCCGATGAGCCGCACGAAGGTGCACGGCAGCCCGGCCCACGAGGACTCGCCCTGGATGGATCGGTAGATCTCCCCCACGCGCACGCGGGAGGGATCGGCACGCTCCACCCTCGCCGGCGCCCTATCGTCGACGGGAAGTGATCCCTCCAGCGCCAGCGTGGTCACCCTCCGAGCACCAGCGCGATGGCGAGAGCCACGAGCGCGGCGACGACCGCGGCCGTCACGTAGAACCCCACACGGGGGCCCTTTCCACGCAGCGTCCCCTCCATGTACGAGGGATCCCCGGCGGGACCGATGGGCCCGATGCCGGGAGCGGGCCGCGGCACGAGCCGTTCGTCGGGTGGGCGCTCGCCGTCTCCCACGTCCTCGATTCCCTCGCCATCGGCTCCGTCGCGATCCCCTGCGCCGGGCTCCAAGTCACGCCCGCTGTCGCTCGCCTCCTTCATCATCATCATCATCATCATCTATCCGCCTCTCTCCAGAACTGGTGAAGCCGCTCCCGCACCGCGTCCGCATGCGTGAGGAAGGCAAAGTGACCGGCGCCGCGAAGCACAGCGAGGCTCGCGCCGGCAATCCCCGCCACGACCTCCTCGGCGCGTGCAAGCGGGAAGATCGCGTCGCGGTCCCCGTGCACGACGAGGGTGGGCACCCGAATCGCTCCCAGCCCGTCCCGCACGTCGAATCGGTGCACCGCGCGCAGCAGGTCCCGCATCTTGCGCCGGCTCATCGGATCCGTCCACAGACGCGCGGCCTCGCGGGGGGCGGCGTGATATCCGGTGCCGACGAGGGCGGGACCCCACCTGCGGTAGAAGCCGTGGAACGCTCCCTCCGTCAGGACCAGGGTAGTGAGCCGGGAACCCGGCAGCCGCCAGCGACCGGCGGGACGCCCGCGGGCGGAAGCGGAGACGATCGCCACGCTGGCCAGCAGGTCGGGGCGGTCGCGCGCGAGCTGGAGGGCGAGCATGCCCCCCATCGAAACGCCCGTAAGCCGCACGGGGGCACGCGCGATGCGCTCGATCGCCGCGGCATACAGCCGGCCCAGATCTGCCATCGAATCGAGCGGCTCGCGCGGCCAGCGCCGGGGGTAGTCCAGCGCCACCGCGGAAACCCCGGATCCAAGATAGCCGAGAACGCCGGAGCCCGTGGCGCGCCAGCCGAGGCCGGGGAGGAGCACGACCGCCTCAGCCGCACCCGCGCCGGAGCCACACCACGGCACCTCGATCCCGCCCACGTCCACGGTTCGCAGCATGGGGGACGTATATTGCCCGTCCCCCATCGGGGCGCGCGCGACCTCTTCCCCCTCCTCCCGCGGACGCACCGGCATGTCCAGGATCGAGTCCCTCCGGATCTCCGGGCCCGCCGGCCCGCTCGAGGCGATCCTCAAGCGACCCTCATCCGGTGACCCCGCGTTCACCGCGCTCGTGTGCCATCCTCACCCGCTCCACGGCGGAACGATGCACAACAAGGTCGTCTTCCATCTGGCGCGGGCCCTCGGGGAGCTCGGTGCACCGGTCCTGCGCTTCAACTTTCGCGGCGTGGGGGCGAGCGCGGGGAGTCACGACCGGGGCGTCGGGGAGCGGGCAGACGTGGCGGCCGCCCTGGATCACCTTGCCCGCGATTACACTGAGCTTCCGATCTGTCTCGCGGGGTTCTCCTTCGGCAGCTGGGTGGGCTCGATGGTGGGCTGCTCCGACCCGCGCGTCACGCAGATCGTCGCGGCTGGCACGCCCACGCGCATGTTTTCCAACGCGGCGTTCGTCACCTGCAGCAAGCGAAAGCTCTTCGTTCAGGGCGGCGCCGACGAGCACGGCCCGGCCCAGGAGCTCGAGGCCTTCGTGCGCCGGCTGCCGGAGCCGAAGGCGCTGTGCGTGATCCCCGAGGCGGACCACTTCTTCACGGGCCACGCAGACGAGCTGCGCGAGGCGGTGGCAGGCTACTTCGCCCTCGAAGGGCTTCCGCCTGCGCTGACCCACATGGAGCGCGTCCGGGGCCCGTCGAACTCGCACAGGTAGACGGACTGCCAGCGCCCCAGGCGCAGACGTCCACCCCCCACGGGCACGATCACCGAGGAGCCCATCAGGCTCGTCTTCACGTGCGCCGGTGAGTTGCCTTCGGCGTGGAGGAACGACGGATCGTCGTGGACGATGCGTGCCAGCGCGGCCAGCATGTCGCGGCGCACGTCCGGATCGGCGCCCTCGTTGATCGTCACCCCCGCCGTGGTGTGCGGGACGTAGACGAGCACGAATCCCTCGCGGACCCCCAGCTCGCGCACCACCTCACCCACGCGCTCGGTGACGTCCACGAACTCCTCGCGCGCGGCGCTCCGGACCGAGAGCTCCACGCCCTGCTCAGCCGGGCGGCGCGGCAACCGGCGGACCCGTGCCGAAGGCCCTCCCGAACACGCGCTTGAGGGCCCGGCCGATCACCATGAAGAAGGCCGCGGCGGCGATCACGAACAGCACCACGATGACGAGCGCAAGCAGCGGGCTCGTCGCGGCGACGATCGTGCTCGCCACGACGAAGACGTCCTCGGCGATGCTTAGGAACCAGTTCGAAAACGGCTCCGGGCTCGTGTTCGCGCCCGCCCGCACCGAGAGCTTGGTGCCGTGGCCGGCGAGCGCCAGCGTCCCCCCCGCGAGGCCGAGCGCCATCTGCTGCCCCGGCTCGAGACCCGCCGCGGCCCCCCAGGCGATGGCCGCTCCCGCCGGCACGCGGATGAACGTGTGCACGGCGTCCCACAGCGAGTCCACCCACGGGACCTTGTCGGCCACGAACTCGACCGCATACAGGAAGCCCGCGGCACCGAGCACCCACGGGTCGGCGAGCATCGAGAGGTCGCCAGGCAGCCCGACCACGTCGAAGCGGTGCAGCAGTCCGAGAACCAGGACCGTCGCGTACAGGTTGATGCCGGCCGTGAGCGCCGAGGTGAGCGCGAGACCCAGCAGGGGCAGCTCCATCTGTCTCCTCGCTGCGTAGGCGTGCGTACGCTCCAATCATACAACGTGAGGACGCGGCGAAAAACGCCCGAACCCGCGTGTATATTCGCCCATGGCCATCCTACGCTTCCACGACCTGGGAATCGAGCTCACAGTCGGCGATCCCAAGTCGGTGCTCGAGGCCGCGCTGGAGGAGCTGATCGAGCTCCGCCACAACTGCGGCGGCCTCGGAATGTGCACCACGTGTCGGATCCAGGTAGTGGCCGGCGCGGAGCATCTCGAACCGCCGAACGACGCCGAGTTGCGCAGGCTGGGGCTCCACCGGCTCGAGAGGGGATGGCGGCTGGCCTGCCAGACCATCGTGCACGAGGACCTGGCGGTCCGCCTCCCGCGCTACGCCTGAGCGTGAGCCGGGACGTCGCCATCAGCGAGTTCCTGACGCAGGAAGGCTTCTCCGGCCCGGCGTCGCTGCAGGCGGCCAGGAACATGCTCGAGCGGGAGGGGCTCACGCGCTCCGGCAAGCTGCGGATCGCCGAAGCGAAGCTGCAGGCCGCGCGCGCTCTCCTGAACGAGCGTCTCCTCAAGACATGCGGGAACGAGGAATGCCGCGAGCTGGCGGGCGAGACGGGGCACGAAGCCGATCTCGTGCTCGTGGACTCGGCCGCCTGCGTGGTCTGCCGGGGATCCAACAACCGTCGCGCCATCGTGGCGCTCGCCCGCTGCCTGCGCCGGCACGGCGTCCAACGGGTGCTGATCGTGGGCGGCAAGCCGGAGCAGCACGCCGAGATCGAGGATCTGCTGCGTTCCGAGGGGCGGGCGGTCCGCTGCGTGGACGGCTCGCGCGGCTCCCATTCGCGCCGCGACGCGGAGCCCAATCGGGCCTGGGCGCAGGTGCTGCTCGTCTGGGGCGCGACCCAGCTCCCGCACAAGGTCTCCGAGCTCTACACGTCCGCTCCGCCGCCGCCAGGGCAGCGGGTGGTCAAGCTCGCGCGCCGGGGCGTCGAGGCGCTCTGCCGCGAGGCGATCCGCAGCTTCGCCTGACGCGTCACGACCCACCACCCGACCCGAGGTCCCGCACATGCTCCCCTCCCGCGACGAATCCCTGGATCTGCTGCGCCGGCACACGCGTGCCGAGCACCTGCTCAAACACATGTTCGCGGTGGAGGCGGCGATGGCGGGACAGGCCCGACGCCTGGGAGGTGAAGCCGATCTCTGGGCTCGCACCGGCCTGCTCCACGACATGGACTACGAGATCCACCCCACGCCCGAGGAACATCCCTACGTCGCCGTCGGCATCCTGCGCGAGCTGGGATACCCCGAGGAGATGCTGCGGGCGATCCTGTCGCATGCGGACTACTCGGGCGTGGCGCGCGAGACGCCGATGGAGCGCGCTCTCTACGCCGTGGACGAGCTGTCCGGGTTCGTGCTGGCCTGCGCGCTGGTGCGGCCCTCCCACAGCCTCGACGATCTCGGCCCACCGTCCGTGAACAAGAAGTTCAAGAGCAAGGGGTTCGCCGCGGGTGTGAAGCGGGAGGACTGCCTGCGGGGGGCCGAAGGGCTGGGGCTGCCGTTCGACGAGCACGTGGCGAACCTGATCGAGGACCTGCGGCCCGTGCAGGAGACGCTGGGGCTCTCGCCCCTCGCCGCGCCGGGGGGCTTCCCGGGCTAATGTCTTCCGCGCTGGTGCGGGAGCCCTGCCCTCTCGAGTACATCGACGGGACCATCCGCTTCGAGCCTCAGCTCCCGCCGCACTCCGTGGCGCTGGTCACGCTCGAGCTCCAGTCCGCGGGGCAGCCACGAGCCACGGGCGAGCGCCGGTGACGCCGCGCGTGCGGGGCGCCCGCTCGCGGGGGCTCAGCAACGAGCCGCGGCCCGAGCCGCTGAACGACGACGAGCTGCATGCGCTCCAGCGCGACACCTTCGGGTACTTCCTCGAGAAGAGCACGCCCGAAGGTCTCGTCCCCGACAGCACGCGCGAGGGATCACCGGCCAGCATCGCGGCCATCGGCTTTGCGCTCAGCGCGTACCCCGTCGCCGTCGAGCGCTCGTTCCTGTGCCGGGCCGAGGCCGCGCGCCGAGTGCTCGCAACGTTGCGTTTCTTTCGCGACAGTCCCCAGGGCCGCGAGCCTGACGCGACCGGCTACCGCGGCTTCTACTATCACTTTCTCGACCTCGCGACCGGGCGGCGGGCCTGGCGTTCCGAGCTCTCCACGATCGACTCGGCCTACGTGCTCGCGGGGGCCCTCACCGCGGGCCGGTACTTCGACCGCGACACCGCCGAGGAGCGCGAGTTGCGGGAGCTCGCCGAAGAGCTCTACAGGCGCGCTGACTGGGGCTGGGCCCAGAACGGCGGGCTCACGGTCGGGCACGGCTGGAAACCCGAGACCGGCTTCCTGCCGTACCGCTGGGAGGGCTACAGCGAGGCCCTGATCCTTTACGTGCTCGGCCTGGGGTCGCCCACGCACGGGATTGCTCCGGAGAGCTACGAAGCGTGGGCCTCCACCTACCGCTGGAAGAAGCTCTACGGACACGAGTTCGTTTACGCAGGTCCGCTCTTCATCCACCAGCTCTCGCACATCTGGATCGATTTCCGCGGCATCAAGGACGAGTACATGCGCGCCACGGGAATCGACTACTTCGAGAACAGCCGGCGGGCCACCTACGTCCAGCAGCAGTA
>JACCXV010000210.1 GCA_013696835.1 Gemmatimonadota bacterium
GCCGCCATACTCGGGCACGTCTTCCCCGCGTGGCTCGGGTTTCGCGGCGGGAAGGGGGTGGCGACGGGGGTCGGGGTGTTCCTCGGGCTCTCGCCCATCGCCACGGCCGGGGCCGTGGTGGTGTGGCTGGTGCTGGTGGGGCTCACGCGCCTCGTCTCGCTCGCGTCACTGGCGCTGGGCGGCAGCCTGCCATTCCTGGTCTACGCGGAGCAGCGCGGCGGCGGGCGTGAGGGACTGCTCGTCGCCTTCGCGATGGCCGCCGCGGCGTTCATCTTCTGGACGCACCGCGAGAACGTTAGGCGTCTCGCGCGCGGGGAAGAGCGCCGCATCGCGCGGGCGCCGGAAGGCTCGCGCTGATCGGCGCGGATCCCCCGGAAGGGCACGCCGCGCAGAGTCGGCGAGCAGGCGTGCTCGGTGCGGGGGCATGGGGCACCACCCTCGCGAACGTGCTGGGGGAGAACGGCGCCTCGGTGACGCTCTGGTGCCACCGGCCGGAGCACGCGGGGGTGCTGGAGCGCGACCGGGAGAACCGCGCCTACCTGCCCGGGTTCGCTCTGCACGGCGCCGTGACGCCCACCGCGGACATGCGCGATGCCGTTGCGGACGTCGGGCTCCTGCTCTGCGCCGTGCCCTCGCACGGCGTGCGCGACGTGCTGGCGCTGGCGGAGCCGCACGTGCCGGGCCGTGCGGTGGTGGTGAGCGCTTCGAAGGGCATCGAGAACGACACTTTGAAGCGGATGAGCGCCGTCGTCGAGGACGTTCTCGGCGAATCCTGCTCGGCGCGGCTGGGGATCCTTTCGGGACCGAGCTTCGCCCGTGAGGTCAGCCAGCGCCGGCCGACGGCCGTCACGCTCGCGGCTCGGCAGGAGCCCGTCGCCGAGGCCGCGCGGCGCTGGCTCGCGCGGCCGTACCTGCGAGTCTACACGTCCACGGACGTCACGGGGGTCGAGCTCGGAGGCGCGGTGAAGAACGTCATCGCGATCGCCGCGGGGGTGGCCGAGGGTCTGGGAGCCGGGCACAACGGGCGCGCCGCGCTCATCACCCGCGGGATGGCCGAGATCGCGCGCCTCGGCCTGGCGCTGGGCGCGGAACCGCTCACGCTCTCGGGCCTCGCCGGCATGGGGGATCTCATCCTGACCTGCACGAGCCCCCTGAGCAGGAACTTTGGAGTGGGGGCGCGGCTCGGGCGCGGGGAGCGCCTGGACGAGATCCTGGGCGACATGCGTGCGGTCGCCGAGGGTGTGCGGACCGCGCGGAGCGTCCACGATCTTGCCCGACGCGAGGCGGTCGAGATGCCGATCGTGAACGAGGTGCACGCCATTCTCTATGGGGGCAAGCCGCCGTCGGAGGCGTTGGCGGACTTGATGTCACGGGAGACCAAACCGGAGTTCTGGTCATGAGGGATGCGGGGATGGAGCGGGCGGTGACGGTTGCGACGGAGCGAGACGTCGGCCGCGGAGAGGGCAGTGGGGGGGTCCTGCGCGGGCCGGGGAGGATCGCGTCGAAGGAGTATTACTCCATCGGAGAGGTGTGCGAGATCACCGGTCTCAAGCCGCACGTGCTGCGCTACTGGGAGTCGCAGTTCCGGCTCCTGAACCCGTCCAAGAATCGTGCGGGCAACCGCGCGTACCGGCGCAAGGACATCCAGCTCATCCAGCTCGTCAAGCACCTGCTCTACACGGAGAAGTTCACGATCGAGGGCGCCAAGCAGAAGCTCGAGGATATCCGCCGCAGCAAGGAGACGGGCGTCGAGCTGCCGGGGCCGGAGGCACAGAAGGCCGCCCTGATGCACTCCCTGCGGGACGAGCTCGAAGATCTCGCGCGCCGCATCGAGGAGTTCCACGCGCGGCGCCGGCCCCTGGCCCCGCCTGCCGGGGGGCGGGAGGAGACCTAGCCCAGACGACCAGGGGTCGAGCTGTCATCCGCCCGCGCTCAGGGGTTTCCGTAACCGCGCATCCCCTCGATGGCGACCTTGAAATCCCGCCCTGCCCTGGCGACGACGACGTACCGTCGCTCGGCGTCATAGCTCCATGAATCCGCCCCCGTCACCGAGCTCGGTCGGTCGAAGCTCTTCACCCTCAGCAGGTACCTGGAAGGACGGTCGGCATCGACGCTGATCGTTCCCCGCGACTCGTCGACGACGATTCGCACGTCCGCATACCCGATTCCGTCTTCCAGGGGACGGTGAAAGGTGAAGTTCGACATCCCCTGCGGGTAGATCAGCAGCGTGGTCGCCCCCCTGGACGAAGAGCTGCCATGTCCCGTCACGCCGTTCCTCACATTCATGGGGATGATGGCCCCGGCGCGGATGAAGATCGGGTACCGCTCCAGCGGAACCCTGTATGCCGCCCGACTTCCACCCGCATGAACGCTTGCTTCGTTCCAGTAGTCGATCCACGTGCTGCCGGAGGGGAAATGCACGGTCTTCGAGGTGACGTCCGACGTGAGGACCGACACGAAGAGCTGTTCGCCGAGCCGGTGATGGCTTTTCACCTTGTCGGCACCGCGGACGATGCTCTTGCGGGTGAGGTGCGCTTCCACGCCATAGCTGAACAGATACGGCACCAGCTCGCTGTGGAGCGTCGCGAAATAACGGTAGATGTCCGTCGTGGCGGGGCCCCAGTGCCAGGGTAGATGCTCTCGCAGCCCGCCGTTCTGTCCGCCATTCTCCATGAGCGGCGTCAGCGCCCCGAATTGAGCGTAGCGGGTGAGAGACCTGCGGGTCGGCTTGACCTGCGAATAGCCCCCAACCTCCACACCGGGTGCCCCGTAGCCCCTCAGGCTCGATTCGTAGACATCCCTCATCTGCCCCGTCAGGCCCGTGAAATTGCCAGGAAAGTCACCGCTCCAACCCACGGAGAGCTTGGAGACGGACGCCCCCACGCCCCGCTGGCGGGTGGAGTACGGCCGGGCCAGGTTGACGGCGAGCGGGCTTCGGCCGGTGGAGTAGTCGAAGAAATCCGCGTAGTAGTACCGCTTGAAATCATCCCTGCTGATCGTGCCGATGCTGGTGCGAACCGGGTCGGAGACCCTCGCGGCTGACTCGTCTACCTTCCATCCGTCCACGCCCATGTCGAGCACGTTGTCCATCTTCCCATGCCACCAGCGCCTTGCACGGATACTGGTGAAGTCGATGTGAACACCCGTCCCCTTCCACCAGGGGAAGTCCTGTCCGTTGTTCACGGCGTAGCCGTTCGCCTTCACGAACGCATACGCGGGGCAATTCCGGTTGACGAAACCGGTGATCCACAGGACCACCCGGATCCTCCGGGCGTGAAAAGCATCGATCATCCCCTGCGGGTTCGGATACCGGCTCGTATCCCACTCGAAGTTGTTGTAGCACGTCTCCCAGGGGCTGTCGACGATCACCGCACCGACGGGAATGTCGCGCGCGAGATAGCCATCGACGAGGTCGACCGTCGAAGCCAGGGTGTTCGTGTTGTCCTCCCACACCCAGGGCTCGAAAGCCCACCGCGGGGTGATCGGAGGGGGACCAGGGAAGGGTTCGGCAGCCGGGGGAGAAAACGCGAGCGAAGCAGCCGAGACGGTGATCCATGTCCCGAAAACGAGGAACAGCCAGACCCGGGCATTCGTCATCTCAGATCCTTCCAGAAGGAAACGTGCTCCCTCGCCGCACCCGGAGCGCGGCGCCCATCCCCGGGCTGTCAGTTCGTCCCTGCAGCCGGGTGGGGCACGAGCGTAACGAAGAACGATCCGGCGTGTCAACGCCGCCTGGCGGCACGCGCGCGCGGGCGCCGGTCATGCCTGGCGCACACACGCGAGGTCGGGAATCGGCGCGGGTCGTGACTCCCCGGCTTAGCTTGCCGGTGACCGGGAGGGGGTCTAGATTTGGCCTGCGGCGCGGCTCGCCGTGGCAGCGTTCGGTCGCACCGGACCGTTACCGTGAGAGCCAGTCGCAGAACCGCGTCGGGGTGTAGCGCAGCCCGGTAGCGCACCTGAATGGGGTTCAGGTGGTCGCAGGTTCAAATCCTGTCACCCCGACCAGCCAACACGAGGCCCTATCGGCACATAGCCGGTGGGGCCTTCGTGTGTTCACGGCCACTGTGTACGCAGACTGTGTACGGAAGGGCCGAATACCGACCAGGAAATGCGGGCTAGCTCGTCCCCAAAGCGCCGAGGCTCTCCCATGCCTCACGTCGCGGGCCTCGCCGGTCTACTCGGGGGCTTGGGGTGGGGGAGGGGGGTCTCCTTCTCCCCGAACGGAGCCGATAACCCGAAGGGTCGGACAACGTGAGCCCCTACCGCGCACCTCGCCCCTGTCAGTACGCGCGCGCTGCCCGCGGCTGGTCAGCGTCGGCCGCTACTGCTCGAG
>JACCXV010000225.1 GCA_013696835.1 Gemmatimonadota bacterium
CAGGCGCCGCGCCCCCTCGATCATCTGCGGCAGGAGCTTCGCCGCGGATGGGAAGGCGCTGCCCTCGAAAACGAGGCGCGGACTCAGGAGCTGATCGGTGGAGCTCACACAGCTGATCTCGCCGTCATCGGGATCGATCCACATCAGCACGTTGGGTGCCGCGGAGAGCGTGAGCAGGGGCTCCACGAGGTAGACGGTGTTGTCGCCCCGCGCCGCGACGCTCTCGAGAGTCGTGCCAATCCGCCCCGTCCCCTCCACTATGAAGGTCGCCGAGCCCGACGCTCCGAACGAGCCCTTCACCACCACGCGGCCCGTCTCGCTCAGCTGCCGGCGCACCGCCTCCTCCAGGGCATCCAGCGACGAGGGCCGCCCCTCGGAGCCCACCGGCAGATGCACGACCTCGCCGGGAGCGACCGGCACCCCGCACGCTATCGCCTTCTCCCGTGCCTCGTGCTTCAGGTTCACGCGGCGCACCACCTCGGGCGGCGCGCCGAGCACCCGTATCGGCCCCTCCAGCGTCTCTTGCAGCTTGCGTGCCAGTCGCCATTCCGCGGGCGAGGCGATGAACGGATTGAGGAAGACCGGGCCCGCGGCGGCGAGCTTCCCCACCGCCGCGAGCGCCCGGGCGTCGGCGGGCTCCACCGGCGTGGGCACCATGACGACGTCCCCCGCGCGCGCGAGCAGCACCGCCCGCTGGGACTCGTCGTCCGTGAGATTGATCCCCGGCATCTCGCCCACGGAGCGGATGCCGTGCACGAAGACATGGGTGCCGGGAGAGCGGCGCAGCGCTTCCGTGATGCCGCGCATCAGCGTGGCGGGACTGGGCTCCCCGTCTCGGGTGCGGCGAGGACGTGCGGTCGCCCCAGCCCGCGGTACGGCTGAAACTTGCCGCTGGGGGCGGGCTCGAGCGCCGATACGAACTCGAGCGTGAACGTCACGTCCGGGCCCAGCACCGCCTGCACGGATCTCGTGAGCTCGGCCACCTGCTCGCCCGTGCGCTCGGCCAAAGCGACCACGCGAGCCACGACGGCGTCCTCCCGTTCCTGGACGAGCGAGAAGTTCCTGATCCATGGAGTGAGCCCCACGTCCAGGGCGAACGGGTGGACCACGCGACCGCCGGGGAGGAGGAAGTGCTCCAGGGCGCGTCCCTGGATGGCGCGCAGCGTGGAGAACGGCTCGCCGCAGGGGCAGCGATCGGGACCCTTCACGACGACGTCGCCGACCCGGAACCGAATGAACGGCATCGCGAACGAATGGAGGTTGGTGCCGATCAGCTCGCCCGCCTCGCCGTCGCGCGCCGCTCGCCCGTCGGCCACGACCTCCAGGATCAGCGAATCGTCGCAGACGTGGTACAGGCCGCTCTGCCTGCACTCCCACGCCGTCAGCTTGAGCTCGTTGCTGCTGTAGACGTCATACACGGGCGCTGCGAACGCAGCCCGGATGTTGCGCCGCATGGATGGGAGGAGCATCTCACCTCCGGCGGTCAGGTAGCGGGGACGAACCGTGCGCTCGCCGTTCTCGAGGGCGACCTGCGCCACCTGATTCAGCACGCCCGCATAGCCGCCGATGACCGTCGGCTCGAAGGTGGCCAGCTGGCGGAGGATGCGCTCGGGAGGCTGCCGGCAGTCGAACTTCACCCGGGTGTCGCCGCGCAAGGCGGAGATCGCCTTCCACAGCAGCTGGTTGAGGCGAGTCCGCGAGCGCGCGAAGCCCACCGCTGCCCTCCTGTCTCCCCGCTGCACGCCGTAATACCCGTCCACGCGCCGCCGCCGAGCCTCGCGGCGATACTCTTCCCAGCGCGTATTCAGGATCGTGACCGGCTGTCCGCTGGAGCCGCTCGTCGGCCGCGCGATCATGCGATCCGGCCGCGCGCCTCGGGCAAGGAAGTCCCGCGCCCGCTGCTGCAGGTCGGCCTTGGAGCTCATGGGAAAGAGGCTCAGGTCCTCCACGGACCGGAGGCCGTCGGGCCGCAGACCCCGCTCCTCGAAGAGCTGACGGTAGTAGGGAACGTTCTCGTAGGCGTGCGTCAGCAGGCGCTGCAGGCGCTGCGCTTGCTGGGCGAGGATGGCCTCACGCGAGCGCAATGCCGGTCCCTCAGCGGAGGTTCCAGCCGTTCACCGGCCCGCCGTGGAAGAACCTCTCCGGCGTCATGACTCCGTCCCGCTTGAAGATCACGCCGTCCTTCATCACGAAGCGCACGTCGCGCAACGCATCGATCTTCTCGAGCGGATCGCCGGCGACCGCGATCAGGTCGGCTGCGAGACCGGGCCGGATGGGCCCGCGCGTGCTCTCGGTCTCGCTCACCTTGTAGCCGTTCATCGTCATCGCCCGCAGGATGTCGACCGGGGGGATGCCGGCGGCCTTCCACGTCTCGATGAAGTCGATGGCCACTTCCCCCCGCGTCTTCCCCGGGACGTAGTAGTCGGCATCCGTGGAGAACGTGAGCGGCACGTCGTTGTCGTAGGCGTTCCGGAGACCGGCGACGCTCTTCTCGAAGTCCTCCTGGGTGGCGTGGCCGAACGTGGGCGGCGTCTCCGTCCCGGCGCGCCAGACCCCCTTCTCCGCCATGCGCTTGTGCATCTCGTCGTTGAGGCCGATGT
>JACCXV010000166.1 GCA_013696835.1 Gemmatimonadota bacterium
CCGTCGTCTCCCCGGACCTGGAACTCGCCGGAGCTCGCCTCGCCCCGGAACAGCGCCCGCGCGAGGGCAAGGTCCTTCCATTCGAACATCGCCCCGGTGCGGGGATCGGTGATGCCGAAGCGCTCCGGGATGTCGCGCAGGCTCATGCCGTCGACCGCCCCGAGCATGCGCTGGAAGGCCTTGTTCGTGTGCGTGAGCCGGCCCTCGTCTCCCTCGGCCATGATCACCGCAGTCGGCAGCTCCTCCAGGATGGTCCGCAGCCAGCGGCGCTCGCGGCTGATGCTCTCCAGGAGCTCGGCGTTCTGGATCGCGACCGAGACCGTGCGACCGAGCGCGTCGAAGAAGCGGAGGTCCTCCACCTCGAAGCTGCACGCGTGGCGGAACATCATGTTCACGACGCCATGGATCTGCTCCCCGAGAAGGAGAGGGATGCTCAGGGTCATCTCGATGCGTCCCGCGGCCATGATCTCGGCCGTTCGCGCGGGGACGGCCTCCGTCGCCCGGCGCACGACGATCTGGCGGGTGCGGACCGCCTCGGCCGAGCTGAAGGTGGACGTGGCGAGCTCCTCGATCTTGTGCTCGGCGAGGACGGCTGCGAGGCGGTGCTCGTCGTCCACGAGCGTCAGCACCTGATGAAGCTCCTGTGCCTCCCGGTCCACCATCCAGACCTGGACGACGTCGGGGTCGAGCAGGGCCTTCAGCCTGCGGGCGAGGAGGGAGAAGATCTTGCCGAGAGAGTGTGACTCGCTGAGGGCGCCCACGAGCTCGCCCAGCGCGTCCAGCTGCTCGGCGGGGCTGGCACCGCAGCGCGCGTAGGAAGGCTCGAGAATGAGATCGGTGGCGCCGGGAACCCTGGGGACCGAGGGGACGGCCAGCGGAGGGATGGCCTGGGGAGTGGGGCTAACGGTGAGAGGCCCTTCCACGCGCCGCCTGGCGAAGTGTTACGCGACTCACTCGATAGTACCAGAAGTCGACAAACAGTCAACGACCGGAATGTTGTTCAGATCGTTCCTCTTCACAGACTTGTCCGGAAGGCCAATTGACCCGCATCCCATCGGTCATTAGATGGATTGTCACCACTGGCGCTTCCGGGGGCGAGTGGGATCGCAGGACACGTCGGAAGGAGGGGGCCGCGATCGCCTGCGGCATGACTTTCCGACGGACGGGGCGCGTGCAGGGACCGCCCCACGTCAGGACGCGCCCCCTGCCGGAAGGTGCGATCGGGCTCACGTATGCTTCGCCCACTTCTTCCTGTGAGGTGCTGCCGGGGGTGATCGAGGGGCTGGCGGCTATTTACGGCGAGCGGGTGTCGCTGGACGAGAAGAAATGCGTGCATCGCGGTGATCCCGCCTGCGAGTTCGTCATCCGCTCCGAGCGAAGCGGATCTCCGCGAAACGGCGTTTCCCGACCCTGACCTTCCAGCTCCGCGAGCACGCGAGCCGCGCGCGCTCCTCCGTTGCGCGCTCGCCGTCCAGCGTCACGGCCCCCTGCTGGATCATGCGCAGCCCATCGGAATAAGACTCCACGAGACCCGCGGCGTGCAGCGCCTGGGCGAGCAGCACGGTGTCCGTGGCATCGTCGTAGGAGCTCAGCGACGCGACGTCGAGCCTGCGCGCCGGCATCTCCTCGGGCCACTCGTGACGCACGAACAGGCGGTCGAAGGCCGCTTCGGCCTCGCCGCACGCCTCGTCTCCGTGGTACTGCCGCACCAGGTCGCGCGCGAGTCGGCGCTTGAGGTCCCGGGGATTGACGACCCGCTCCGACAGCTGGCGGCGAATGTCGGCGATCTCGGCCGCCGGCATCCGCGTGAGGAGCTCCGTCCACCGAGGGATCAGCTCGTCGGGGATCGAGAGCGTCTTGCCGTACATCTCCTCAGGCGGCTCGGTGATCCCGATCGCGTTGTCCGCGGTCTTCGACATCTTCTGCACGCCGTCGGTCCCCTCGAGCAACGGCATGGTGACTGCCACCTGGGGCTCGAGCCCGAAGTGGCGCTGGACGTCCCGAGCCATCAGCAGGTTGAAGGTCTGGTCCGTTCCGCCGAGCTCCACGTCCGATCCCAGCATGACCGAGTCGTACCCCTGGACCAGGGGATACAGGAACTCGTGCAGCGCGATCGGGCGGCCATCCCCGTAGCGACGCGCGAAGTCCTCGCGTTCCAGCATCCGGGCCACGGTCACCATCCCGGCCAGCCGGATCACCGCCGCGAAGTCGAGCGTCGAGCACCATTGGCTGTTCCGCCGCACCTCGGTGCGGCCGGCGTCAAGGATGCGGAAGACCTGTTCGCGGTAGGTCGCGGCGTTGGCCTCCACCTCCTCGCGCGTGAGCGGTGGACGGGTCTCGCTGCGGCCCGAGGGGTCACCGATCATCGCCGTGAAGTCGCCGATCAAAAAGACGACGCGGTGCCCCAGGTCCTGAAAGTCGCGCAGCTTGTGCAGGGTGACGGCGTGGCCGATGTGCAGGTCGGGCCGGGTGGGATCGAACCCCTGCTTCACGATGAGGGGGACGCCGCTCTCGAGCGCGCGGGCCAGCTTGCGCTCGAGGTCTTCCTCGGGAAGGATCTGCTCCGTTCCGCGGCGGATGAGGTCGAGCTGCTCGTTGAGCGGCGGAAAGGAAGCGGTCCCGCCGGTCACGTCTCGCGAATCCTGCATGGGAAGGGCACGTCCGCCGCTTTTCGTGGTATGATCGACGCCAGCAACGATTCGGCCCGCAGCATGTCACTGGCCTGCAGCATCGGATTGGCTGCAGCGCGCCATCCACGCCCGTGAGGCATCCACGCCCCCTGAGGCGTTTGCCGGTGCGGGGGCCGGAACCTAACTTCGTGCCCGGTCGGCCGTAAGCTCTCCGAGCGCCGCCGCCGGCTCCGCCGCTCGCGACGCCACAGGGAGTCGGGCTACGGGCCGGTCCTCCACGTCGGTCGTGCCATGCTCCGTCACCGCACATCCTCCTCCGCAGCTCGGGGCAGTTCCACACAGGCGGCCGGCCCCATGCGCGCGCTAGGCCGTCGGCTTGGCGAGCGCTCTGCCGCGTGGCGTGCCCGCTTCTTCCTGCTGGTTGCGGCGATCTTCCTGCTGTGCTTCGGCTTCGGGGTCTACTCCACGGCCTACGATCACCTTCAGCGCGACCTGCCGTCGGTGGGGCGCCTGGAGAACTGGCGGCCCAACCTCACCACGCGTGTCTACGCAGCCGACGGCAAGCTGATGGCCGAGTTCGCGAGCGAGCGGCGTGAGATGGTTCCGCTGAAGGAGGTTCCGCCCGTACTGATCCGGGCGCTGCTGGCGACCGAGGACCAGTGGTTCTATCAGCATCGCGGCGTGAACTACGTGCGGCTGGTGGAGGCGGCCCTCCACAACCTGCAGGCTGGCGAGGCCGAGCAGGGCGCGTCCACGATCACGCAGCAGCTGGCCAGGAATCTCTTCCTCACGCCGGAGAAGAAGCTCACCCGCAAGATCCGGGAGGCCGTGCTCGCGCGCGAGATAGAGGCCACGTACTCGAAGGAGCAGATCCTCGAGATGTACCTGAACCAGATCTACTTCGGGAGCGGCGCCTACGGCATCGAGTCGGCCGCGAACCTCTACTTCGGCAAGCCCGCGCGCGAGCTGACGCTCCCCGAGGCCGCCCTCCTGGTGGGACTCCCCAAGGCCCCGGGGCGCTACTCGCCGCGGGTCGACCTGCGGGCCGCGATCGAGCGCCGGAACACCGTGCTGGACGGAATGCGGCGGCTGGGACTGATCGATCCCGCGACCGCGCTGGCGGCGGAGTCCTCTCCCATCGTGCTCGCCAAGACACGCCAGGTGGATCGCCCCTCCACGTACTTCGCCGACTACGTGCGCTCCCGCATCGAGGCGCTCTTCGGGACCGAGGCCGTGTGGCAGGAGGGCCTGCGCGTCTACACCACCCTCGACCCCGAGCTGCAGGCGCACGCCGAGGAGGTGGTCGAGCGGCGCGCCAGGGAGATCGAGGCCATGCCCGGCTACCGGCGCTATCGCCACGTGAACCGGGAGGCGTGGCTGCAGGAGCGCCAGGAGCGGCTTGCGCGCGGCGAGGAACTCCCCGAGCGCGAGGAGTCGGACGAGTTCACGAACACGCCGTACCTGCAGGTCGGCCTTCTCGCCGTGGACCTGAAGACCGGCGCCATCCGGGCGATGGTCGGCGGCCGCAGCTTCCAGGAGAGCAAGTTCAACCGCGTGACGCAGGCACGGCGGCAGCCGGGGTCGGTCTTCAAGCCGTTCGTCTACGCCTCGGCGATCGCGAGCGGGCTGCCTGCGTCGCACGTGGTCTACGACACGCCCTTCGCGATGCGCGAGGCGGACGGCTCGTACTGGACTCCCGACAACTTCGACAGGACGTTCCGCGGCCCGCTGCCCCTGCGGGAGGCGCTTACGCGCTCGATCAACGTGGCGACTGTGAAGCTCCAGCAGGAGATCGGGACCGGGACCGTCCTGCAGTATGCGCGCGAGTCGGGGCTCACGACCCCGCTCCCCTCCGTCCCGTCGCTCGGGATCGGGGCCGGCGAGGTGATCCCGATCGAGGTCGCGGCTGCCTACACCGTCTACCCCAACCTGGGTGTCAGGGTGGAGCCCGAGCCGATCCTGCGCATAGAGGACCGGAACGGCCGCGTGCTGCGCAGCTTCGAGCCCAAGCGGCGGCGCGTGCTCGAGGAAAAGGCGGCCTACATCATGCTTTCGATCCTGAGCGACGTGGTGGAGCGGGGGACCGCGCGCTTCGGGGTTCGCGGCAAGGGCTTCAAGGCGGCGGCCGCCGGCAAGACTGGCACCACCAACGAATCCACCGACTCCTGGTTCGTCGGATTCACGCCCCGCATGCTGACGCTGGTATGGATCGGGCTCGACAAGAAGCAGCGCATCATGCACAACGGCACAGGGGGCCTACTCGCCGCTCCGACCTGGACCGCGTTCATGGAGAAGGTCGTTGAGCGTGACGGCGACCCGGGACCATTCCCGCGAGCCGAGGCGCTGGGGCTCACGAAGGTGGCCGTCGCCCGCTCCTCCGGGCTGCTGGCGGCGCCCTTCTGCCGAAGCTCCTCCTACACGGAGATCTTCATCCCGGGCACGGAGCCGCAGCGTTACTGCTCTCCGATGGCCTGGACCCCCGAGCCCGAATACGAGCTCGAGGCCTTCGACTCCGGGTCCGCGCTGGGA
>JACCXV010000291.1 GCA_013696835.1 Gemmatimonadota bacterium
CCATCGCGTCGCGCGCACCCAGGGTCACCGTCGGCAGGTGCGCCACCGCGGCGGCGGGCGGAAGCAGCCGAGCCGCGAGCTCCTCGACCGCGCTTGCACCACCCGCAGGGTCCTCGAGGTCGCTCGCCTGCAGCGCATCCTCCACGCGGAAGCCCCCGATGGCCTCCCGCCGCAGGGCCGTCACGTAGCCGGCGGAGCCGAGCGACTCGCCCAGGTCGCGGGCCAGGCTCCGAATGTAGACACCCGGGCCGGTCGTGACGCGCAGCGTGAGGCGGGGGCTCGCGTACGCCACCAGATCGATGCGCTCGATGCGCACGCGGCTCGGCGCGAGCGCCACGGGAGCGCGGCGCCGCGCCAGGCGACGGGCCCGTTCGCCCCCCACGCGCTTGGCCGAGAAGATCGGGGGCACCTGCGCCTGCTCGCCCAGGAACCCGGCCAGCGCCGCCCGCACGTGGGCCTCGTCCGGGACGTCGCCGGCGATCTCCCGGATCTCGCCCTCGGGGTCCCCGGTCGTGCTCGAGGCGCCGAGCCGAAGCGTCGCGACGTAGGTCTTGTCCAGCGCGGAGACGTATTCGGCGAGACGCGTCGCACGCCCGAGCAGGAGCACGAGCAGGCCGGTGGCGAAGGGATCCAGCGTGCCGGCGTGGCCGACGCGCGCCCCACCGAACGCTCTGCGCACGCGCGCCACCACGTCGTGCGACGTCGGACCTGCGGGTTTGTCCGCCAGCAGGACCCCCTCGAGACCTCCCGCGGATGTCACCCGGGGCCCTCCTCCTCCGCGCCGGCGCCAGCGCCGGGCTCCTGTCCGTCACGGTCCTGCTCGTGAATGCGCTCGATCAGCGCCTCGATTCGGGCCGCACGCTCGAGGGTGCGGTCGAGCTCGAACGTGATCTCGGGCACCGTCTTCAGGTCCAGGAGATCCCACAGCTGACCGTGAATGAAGTGGGCGGCACTGCGCAGCCCAGCCAGCGAGTCGAGCTTCTCGGCCTCGCTCCCCATCACGCTCACGAACACACGGGCGCTCGCGAGGTCGGGCGTGACGCGCGCGCCCGTGAAGGTCACGAATCCGATGCGCGGATCGCGCACCTCCTCGCGGACGATGCGCGTCACCTCGCGCAGCACGAGCGCCGCGACGCGGTCGGTCCGGCGGTACCCCGAGGGGGACATGGGGGGGCGCGCCCGGCGGGCGCGGCTAGTAGAAGGTGAGGATCTGGTCGATCACGCGCAGCTGACCCGTGCTCTCGACCGTCCGGTCGACGCGCTGGAGCGTGGCCTCGACCACCTGCCGGGACGAGCCCACCGCCGCGACCGCGATCTCGGCGCGCTGCCAGAGGTCCTGATGGCGGGTCTCGGCCACCGACACGTTGAACTTCGGGAGCTTGTCGAGGAGGCTCTTGAGGACGAAGCGCTTCTCCTTCAGCGACTGCGCCCCGAAGATCTCGAGCTCGAGCACGAGGACGCCGACGAACACAAGCCGCGCTTCAACTGCTCAGGGTTCGCGCGTGCTGCTCCACTGTGTACGCCTCGAGGACGTCGCCAACCTTCACGTCCTGGAAGTTCTCGACGCCGATTCCGCACTCGAAGCCCGCCTTGACCTCACGCACGTCGTCCTTGAAGCGGCGCAGCGATCCGATCCGCCCCGCGTAGACCTCCACGCCGTCGCGCACGACGCGCACGCTGGCGGAGCGGGGGATCGTGCCGTCGGTGACGAAGCAGCCGGCGACCAGCCCGATCTTGGGGATCTTGAACACGTTGCGCACCTCGGCCGTGCCCTGGATGACTTCCCGCTCCTCGGGGGTCAGCAGGCCCGTCATGGCCTTGCGGACCTCTTCGACCGCCTCGTAGATCACCCGGTAGAGCCGGATGTCCACGCCTTCCCGTGCCGCCGCCTCGCGCGCCCGCACGTCGGGACGGACGTGGAAGCCGATCAGGATCGCGTTCGAGGCCGCCGCAAGCATCACGTCGCTCTCCGTGATCGCCCCCACCCCGCGGTGGAGAACAGCCACCCGGACCTCGTCGCCAGACAGCTCCTCGAGCGAGTCCGCCAGCGCCTCGACCGACCCATCCACGTCCCCCTTGAGGATCAGGCGCAGCTCCGACTGCCCGGCCTCCATCTGCGTGTAGAACTCGTCGAGCGTGATCTTGCGCGAGCGGCGGAACTCCTGCTCGCGCTGCAGCCGCTGCCGTACCTGGCTGATGTCCTTCGCCTCCCGCTCCTCCGTCAGGACGGCGAACGTGTCGCCGGCCTGCGGCACGCCGCTGAACCCGAGCACGCGCACGGGCGTGGAGGGAGCGGCGATCGCAACGGCACGGCTGAACTCGTTGTGCATCGCCCGCACCTTGCCGGAGTGGACGCCGCAGATGAAGGCATCGCCGTTGCGCAGCGTCCCGCGCGTCACGAGCACCGTCGCGACGGGCCCCATCCCGCGATCGAGCTCGGCCTCGATGACGACCCCCTGCGCCGGCCGGTCCGGGTTGGCGTGGAGCTCGAGCAGCTCGGCCTGGAGCAGGACCTTCTCGATCAGGGCGTCCACGCCCTGGCCCGTCTTGGCCGAGATCTCCGCCGAGAGCACGTCCCCACCGAACTCCTCCACCAGGACGCCGTGCTGCGCCAGGTCCTGCTTGACCTTGAGGGGCTGCGCCGCCGGCAGGTCGATCTTGTTGATCCCCACGACCATCGGCACTCCGGCCGCCTTGGCGTGGTCGATCGCCTCGACCGTCTGGGGCATGACCTGATCGTCGGCCGCGACCACGAGGATCACGAGGTCCGTGACCTGGGCTCCGCGTGCGCGCATGGCCGTGAATGCCTCGTGGCCCGGCGTGTCCAGGAAGGTGATGCGTCCACGCGGCGTCTCCACGGAGTAGGCGCCGATGTGCTGCGTGATCCCTCCCGATTCCCCCGCGATCACGTTCGTCTTTCGCAGGTGGTCGAGGAGGGAGGTCTTGCCGTGGTCGACGTGGCCCATGACGGTCACGATCGGTGGCCGCGCCTCGTGCGCGGTCTCGTCCTCGGCCGCATCCTGGAACTTGTCGGCGGCGTATTCCTCCTCGCGACGGGCGACGAAGCCGAACTCCTCGCAGATCAGGCTGATGGTGTCGAAGTCGAGCCGCTGGTTGATGGTCACCATCAACCCGAGCTCCATGCAGGTCTGCACGATCCGGGTGGCGGGGACGTGGAGCAGGTCGGCGAGCTCGGCGACCGAGACGAACTCGTTGACCTTCAGCACGGTCGCTGGATCGACGTCGTCGGCGATCGGGGAGGCGACCTCTTCCCGTTCGCGGCGCTTGCGCCTCTTCGGCGTGCGGGACTCCATCTTGATCAGGGTCTTGCGAATGTTCTCCTCGACCACGCGCTGATCCACGCGGCGGCGGCGGCGGCGGCGGGTGCGCTTGCGGGCGTCACCGTCGGCTGCCGCGGTGGCGGTGGGCGCCGGCCCCGAGCCGTTCCCCACCGGCGGGG
>JACCXV010000300.1 GCA_013696835.1 Gemmatimonadota bacterium
TGGCCAGCCCGCGCAACTCCCGCAGGTGGCGGACGAGCGCAGACCGGACCGCTCCCGCCGTCGCCTGCCAGTCCGCGTGGGCGCCACCCTCCGGCTCGGGGATGATCTCCTCGATGATCCCGAACTCTAGCAGGTCGCGGGCGGTCAGCTTCATCGCCTCGGCCGCGCGCGCGCGCATCTCGGGGTCCTTCCAAAGAATCGCGGCGCAGCCCTCGGGGGAGATCACGGAGTAGAAGGCGTTCTCGAGCATCAGGATGCGGTCGGTCACACCGATGCCGAGCGCTCCGCCGCTGGCGCCCTCGCCGGTCACGATCGAGAGCGACGGCACGCGCAACGACGCCATCTCGCGCAGGTTGCGCGCTATGGCCTCAGCCTGGCCACGCTCCTCGGCCCCGATCCCGGGATAGGCGCCGGGAGTGTCGATGAAGGTGACCACCGCGAGCCCGAACTTCTCGGCCAGCTTCATCAGGCGCAGCGCCTTGCGGTAGCCCTCGGGGTGCGGCATGCCGAAGTTGCGCCGGAGGTTCTCCTTGGTGTCGTGGCCCTTCTGCTGCCCGAGCACCACCAGCGACTCTCCGGCGAGGCGAGCGAGGCCCCCCACCATCGCGCCGTCGTCGGCGAAGGCGCGGTCGCCGTGGAGCTCGAACCAGTCCTCGAACACCAGCGGCACGTAATCGAGCAGGTAGGGGCGCTTGGGATGCCGGGCGAGCTGGACGCGCTGGATGGGGGAGAGCTCGCTGTAGATCGTGCGTCGCAGCCTGTCGCGGTCGGCCTCCAGCTCCGCCACCCTGCGGGCGCGATCCTCGTCGGGAATGGCGGGGTCCTCCCGCAGCTGGGCGATCTCCTTCTCCTTCTCGACGATCGGGCCCTCGAAATCCAGGTGCAGCGCGCTCATGCAGCGGGGTGGGCCGCGGCCACGCCCGGCGCGCCGCGCTCGCGGGAGGGGGCGCCGTTGAGGGGGCGGCGGGCGTCCGGTCTGCGCCCCCGGGTCTCGGCAGCCAGCCACTCGTCCCCTGCGCGCAGCCGGATGGCATCCTCACCGATCTTCTCTCCGAGCGCCCCCAGGAGGCGGGTGGTCACCGCCACCTGCAACGTTCGGGAGCGGCAGCAGGACTCCGATCCCTCCTCCGTGAGGCAGATGGTGACGGGGGTCGTGCCGGAGTTCGCAACGAGCAGCGACTTCACCTCCTGCAGGAGCCCCGGCTCCGCCTCCACCCGCAGCCTCGGGAGCCGGATCTCGAGCTGGCGCGCCGCCTGCTCCAGCGGCGCCAGGCGCGCCACGATCACCTTGAGGTCATCCTCGCCCTTGGTGGAGAGCGTGCCCTTCATCAGCAGCGGCTTCTCGCTCGCGATCAGCTCCCGCGAGGCGGTGTAGATCTCGCTGAAGAGGATGCACTCGGCGGTGCCGGAGAAATCCTCGAGCGTGGCGAAGGCCATCGGGTTCCCCTTGCGGTCGCGCATCAGGCGCAGGTTCGTGACGAGCCCCGCCAGTGTCACCTCCGGAAGACCCCCCGCCCCGATCTCGCGCGCCAGGTCGGGAACGTCGGCGACCTGCCGGGTGGAGAAGTAGCGCATGAGGCCGCGGAACCGGTCCAGCGGGTGCCCGGAGACGTAGAATCCGATCAGCTCCTTCTCCTTCTGGAGGCTCTCGGCGGGAGACCAGGGCGTCACCGTGGGGAGCGGGGGGAGCCCGTCGTCGAGCGAGCTGCTGCGGGGGGACGTGCCGTTTCCCGCGCTCGGAATGCTGGAGCCGTTGGCCGCGCCGCCAGGATGCGCGCCGGTCGTACCGTTGCTGCCCTGCCCAGCATTCATCGAGGGATCCAGCGCGGGTGCCGACTCGCCGAGCCCGAAGAGTGAGAACTGCCCGGCCCGGTGCTCCTCCTGCTTGCGCTGGCCGTGACCGAGGGCGCTCTCCAGCACCTGCAGGAGCTGCGCGCGATGGCCTCCGAGCGAGTCCAGGGCCCCGACCATGATCAGGCTCTCGAGCACGCGCTTGTTGTTGAGGCGGAGGTCGATCCGCTCGCAGAGGTCGAAGAGCCCCCGGAAGGGCCCCGCCTCGGCGCGCGCCTCGAGGATCGACTCCACGGCGCCGTACCCCACGTTCTTGATGGCGCCGAGGCCGAACCGGATGCCCGCTGGCACGGTCGTGAACCGCAGCCGGGACTCGTTGATGTCCGGCGGCAGCACGTCGATTCCCATCGCCCGGCTGGTCGCGATGTAGCGCACGATCTTGTCCGTGTTCCCCATCTCGCTCGAGAGGAGCGCGGCCATGTACTGCCGTGGATAGTGGCGCTTGAGGAAGGCCGTGCGGTACGAGAGGACCGTGTAGCCAACCGCGTGCGCGCGGTTGAAGCCATAGCGCCCGAAGGTCGTGAGCTGATCCGCCACCTCGCCGGCCGTCCGGCGGTCGTAGCCGCGTGCCACCGCGCCCTCGATGAAGCGGGCGCACTGCTCGTCGATCAGCACCTGGATCTTCTTGCCCATCGCCTTCCGCATCACGTCGGCCTGCCCGAGCGTGAAGCCGGCCATCACCTGCGCGATCTTGAGCACGTCCTCCTGGTACGTGATCACCCCGTACGTGTGCTCCAGCAGCGGCTGCAGATCGGGGTGCGGGTAGCGGATCGGCTCGAGGCCCCGCTTCCGGCGGATGAACGCATCGGTCATGCCGGAATCGAGTGGCCCGGGCCGGATGAGCGCGTTCACGGCCACCAGGTCTTCGAAGGAGTCGGGTTTCATCCGCCGCAACACGTCCGTCGGCACGTTGCCCTCGAACTGGAAGACGCCCTCGGTCTTTCCCTCGCCCAGCATGCGCAGGGTCTCGGGATCGTTCTCGGGGATCGCCGCGAGGTCGAGGCGCTCCCCGAGGGTCTCCTGCAGGTCCTCGACGACGTAGTGCAGCACGGTGAGCGTCTTGAGGCCCAGGAAGTCCATCTTCAGCAGGCCGGCGCGCTCGACTGCGTTCATGTCCCACTGCGTGGTGAGCTCGCCCTTCTCCGAGCGGTAGAGCGGCACGTAGTTCCAGAGCTCGGTCGGCGTGATCACGACCCCCGCGGCGTGCACGGAGGCGTGCCGCGAGAGTCCCTCGAGCGAGCGCGAGTTGTCTATCAGCCGGCGGTGCACGCCGCCACCGTCGAAGAGCGTGCGGATCTCCGCCACCTTCTCGACCGCTTCGCCGATCTCCATCGAGAACCCAGGGGCGTTCGGGATCAGCTTCGCGATGTGGTCCGCCTCGGCCAGCGGGATCTGAAGCACGCGGGCCACGTCGCGCACCGCCGCGCGCGCCTTCATCGTGCCGAAGGTGATGATCTGCGCGACGTTGTTCTCCCCGTACTTCGCCTTCACGTACTGCAGGATCTCGCCCCGGCGCTCGTAGCAGAAGTCGATGTCGATGTCGGGCATCGAGATGCGTTCGGGGTTCAGGAACCGCTCGAAGATCAGCCCGTAGCGCAGGGGGTCCAGTTCCGTGATCCCGAGCGCGTAGGCGACGAGGCTCCCGCCGACGGAGCCGCGGCCCGGTCCGACCGGAATGCCCCGCTCGTGGGCGGCCCGGATGAAGTCCTGGACGATGAGGAAGTAGCCGCTGTACCCGGTGCGGCGGATCACATCGAGCTCGTAGTCGAGCCGCTCGCGCACCTCGGTCGTGACCTCGGTGTAGCGCGCTGCGAGCCCGGCGCGTGCCTCGCGCTCGAGCAGCTCGTCGGTCGACGCGGCGTCCGGCGGGAGCGGGAAGGCCGGAAGGTGCGTCCGGAACTCGAGCTCGACGTTGCAGCGCTCGGCGATCTCCCCGGTGTTGGCGAGGGCTTCCGGCACGTCGCCGAAGAGGCTTGCCATCTCCTCGGGCGCCTTGAAGTAGAAGTCGTCGGAGCTGAAGCGCATGCGCGCTTCATCGTCCAGCGTCTTCCCGGTCTGGATGCACAGCAGCACGTCGTGCGCGGCCGCATCCTCGCGGCGGTGGTAGTGCACGTCGTTCGTGCAGACCAGCCCCAGCCCCAGTTCATGGGCGAGGGCGCGGATGCCGGGGTTCACGCGCCGCTGCTCGGCGAGGCCGTGGTCCTGCATCTCCAAAAAGAAATTCCGCTCGCCGAAGATCGAGGCCAGCCCCTCGGCCGACGTGCGGGCCCGCACCAGGTCGTCGTTCAGGAGGTGCCCGGCGACCTCCCCCTTGAGGCAGGCACTCGTGGCGATGATTCCCGCCGCGTGCTCGCGCAGGACTTCACGGTCGATGCGCGGCCGGTAGTAGAAGCCCTCCAGGTAGCCGATGGAGGACAGCCGGAGCAGGTTCCGATAGCCTTCGAGGGTCTCGGCGAGCAGGAGCAGGTGGGAATAGTTGCCCATGCGCCCTTCCCGGCTCTTGCGACTGTCCGGAGCCACGTAGGCCTCGAAGCCCAGCAGCGGCTTGATGCCGGCCTTGCGGCAGGCGTCGTAGAAGTGGATCGCGCCGAAGAGATTGCCGTGGTCGGTCAGCGCGAGCGCGCTCATCCCCATGGCCCTGGCGCTGGACACCATGTCGGGAATGCGGTTGGCGCCGTCGAGAAGCGAGAACTCGGAATGGGTGTGGAGGTGGATGAAACCCATCAGGCCTGCCGGGGCGATGTGGTTCGGAGGCCGCCGAGGTGGGTCGGGGCGGGGCGGAAACGGCGATGTTCGGGGTCGATGCCCCAACCTAAGGGCGCGACCCCGGTTTTCAAGTTTGCGACCCCGCTTGACAGCAACCCGGCCGGACGCCCGCGGTGGTCGTAGGGGGGGAGGCGTCAGGCTGCGGGAGTGGCTCAGACGCGGCGCGGCCGACTGGGGGCGCGCTGGCCGCGAACTCCCGGATCCCTTAAGTTGCAGCCCGGCGCGGGAGGGTCGTTCCGGGCTGCCTGCGCCCGCTTCACCGTCGGACCAGGAGACGCCCGCATGACGTACGTCATCACCGAAGCCTGCATCGGGATCAAGGACGCCTCCTGCGTGGACGTCTGCCCGGTGGACTGCATCCATCCGGGCGAGGAGCAGTTCTTCATCGACCCCGACGAGTGCATCGAGTGCGCGGCCTGCGAGCCCGAGTGCCCGGTGAACGCGATCTTCGCCGAGGAGGACGTACCCGACGAGCTCAAGCGCTACACGGAGATCAACGCCCAATTCTTCCTGAATCGCTGAGCGCCCGCCCTCACGCGAACGCGCCTGCGGGCGCGGCCGGCGCGAGCGGCCGCGCCCGTTTGACGTTCACAACGGCTCCCGGCGGCGGTTCGTGGCCAGGCGTCTGAGGGCGCTGCTGGGGGGCGCCGCGGCAGTCGCGCTGCCGGCGGCCTTCAACGCCCGCGCCGCTCGGGCCACGCCCCGGCTCGAGAGCAGGCTCGGAGGGGACCGCAGCTACTATCCCTGGGACCAGGGCTACCTGTTCTTCGCCGTGGAAGGCGAGGGGCCGCCCCTGGTGCTCGTGCACGGCGTCTACCCCGGTGCCTCCTCCGACGAGTGGCGGAAGGTCTTCCCGTCCCTTTCCGGATCCCGGCGCGTCTACGCGCTCGACCTGCTCGGCTTCGGCCTCTCGGATCGCCCGCGGATCACGTACGATCCGCCGCTCTACGAGTCGCTCCTGGGCGACTTCCTGCAGGACGTCGTGGGGGAGCCGGCGACGCTCTGCGCCTCGGGGCTCGCGGGCGCCTTCGCCGTGCATACCGCTTTCCAGCGCCCGGCGGCCGTCTCCGGCCTGGTCCTCGTCTGCCCCACCGGCGTGTACGACGCATCCGAGCCCCCGCGCCTGACCAACTTCCTCCTGCACCGCGCCCTCCGGCTGCCCGTGCTGGGACTCTCCGCGTACCTCGCGCTCACCTCGCGCGCGGGTCTCGAACGCTGGCTGGGCGAGCGAGTGTACCATGACGGCGGCGCGCTCGCGGCCAGCCTCGACGGGCACCACGTCGTGGCGCGGCAGATGGGAGCATCGTACGCGATCGCGGCCTATCTCTCGGGGATCCTGGACGAGCCGGTGGATGGAATCTTCGGCGACCTCCAGCCGCCCGTGCTGCTCGCCTGGGGCAGGCACTCGCGTCTCGCGCGGGTGGATAGCGCGGGCGGCTTCGCGACCCTGAACCCCCGCGCCGAGCTGGAGATCTTCGAGCGCAGCGGGGCGTTGCCGCAGGTCGAGGAGGCGGAGCGCTTCGGGGAAGTCGTGACCGCGTGGCTCGCGCGGGCAGCGGCACGGGCGCCCGGCTGAGGCCGCCCCGGATGGCCCGCTGCGAGGTCCGTCCGTAGGTTTCCCCTCCATGACCGCGCGCGCCGCAGAGCTGGATCTGTCTCTGCCGGGGCTCGTACCCGCGCCCCACCAGGCCCTCTTCCACCG
>JACCXV010000313.1 GCA_013696835.1 Gemmatimonadota bacterium
CCTCACCGCCCGCGCGCACGAGAGCCTCGGGCAGCAGGAGGCGGCCCGCCGCGCGTACGGCGTGCTGCTCGCGAACTTTCCGCGCGGCCGTCGATCCTCGGACGCGCATCGTGCGGTGGTGGGGCTCACGCGGTCGACCTACGAGGTCACGCTCGACTTCCGATTCGCGAACCGCGGGGCCGAGGAGGCGGAGCAGATCCGCTTCCGGGTCCAGGCCGCGCAGGACTTCCCGCCCTACAGCACGGCTCGTCTCCTGGACCTGCCGCCGGATGCCGTGGGGCGTCAGCTCGCCGACGGCACGCGCTACTTCAGCTTCGAGCCCTTCTCGCTCGCGCCGGGCCAGGAGCGCACGCTGCGCCTGCGCTACGCCGTCGCGGTCTCGGCCGAGTCCTACGCCGCGTCCGCCTCAGGGATCGACGGCGACAGCCCCGACGGCTACCTGCAGGGCACGCGCTACATCGAGAGCGACGCCCCCGAGATCCGATCGCTTGCCGCGACCCTCGCCCCTGCCGGTGCTCCGGCGCGCGTGACGGCGCGGCGATTCTACGATTTCGTCCTCGAGCGGCTCTCGTACGCCGTGCAGCCCGCCACGCACGGCGCGCTCGGGGCCCTGGCCCGGCCCGGGCAGGCGGACTGCACGGAGTTCGCCGCGCTGTTCATCGCGCTGAACCGCGCGGCCGGGATCCCGTCCCGCCCGGTGTTCGGCTACCTCGCGGAGCCGAACCGGGAGACGTACGAGATCAGCCACCTGTGGGCAGAGTTCTGGGAAGACGGCACCGGCTGGCTCAGCGCCGACCCCACCAACGGGACTCTCGAGCCCGACCGCTACTTCGCACGCGTGGAGAGCAACGCCATCCCCCTGTGGGTGCCTTCCCCGGCTTTCGGCGACCTTGCGGGCGTGCGCGTCTCGTACCGGAGCTCGGGGGAGGGCGACCCCCTCTTCACCGAGCTCGTCGCGGGCGTCCGGCACGTGCCCTCCGCCGAGTTCGAGGCCACCGCCGTCCGGGAGGTCGCCTTTAGCTCGGCCGGCCTCGAGGACGTCCGGTCCACCGGCGCGCGGCCCCCCCTCGTTCCCACCGCCGCCTTCCTCGGCGCGGCGATCGGCTTCGGATTCTGGCACAGGCGCGGCCGCGCGGCTTAACTTTCCGGCGTCAATCCCGTCCAACGTGTTCGATGGATGAAGGGACGCTCATCCGGCGTGCCTCGGCTGGGGACCGTCAGGCGTTCGGCGTCCTCGTCCGTTCGCACCAGGAGCCCATCTACCGCTGGATCTTCCGCCGGGTGCGAGACGAGGAAACCGCACGCGACCTCACCCAGGAGACGTTCCTTCGGGGTCTGCGGGGGCTGGCGGGCTTTCGCGGCGACGCGGCCTTCGGCACGTGGCTGCGCACGATCGCGACCAACGTCGTCCGCAGCCACGCCCGCCGGGAAGCCGGTGCAGCCACGCAGCCGCTCGATCCCGAGCTGCCGTCGGGCGACCCCGGCCCGGACGCCGCGCTGCTCCAGGACCGCGTGCGCAACGAGCTCGCGGAGGCGGTCGAACGGCTTCCCCCCAGGCAGCGCGAGGTCGTCATGCTGCGCATCCACGAGGACCTGAGCTACGCGGACATCGCCCGTGCGACGGGTGGCACCGAGAACGCAGCCAAGGTGAACTTCCACCACGCGATCAAGCGCCTGCGCATCCTGCTGAACGCGTCGCGTACGCAGAGAGTCCCGTGAAGCACCCCGAGGATCGCATCATCGAGGAGCTGGATGGGCGTCTGGCTCCCGAACACCGTGGCGGGCTCGAGAGGCACCTGGCCGAGTGTGCCCGGTGCCGCAACGCACGGGACGAGTACCGCGACCTCCTTGCCGGCCTGCGCGGCGCCGCGCTTCCCGGTGACGGCACCGAGCGCCCCGGCTTCTGGGAAGACCTGGCGCGAGGCATCGAGCAGCGCATCGCGGGAGAAACGGAAGCTGCGTCCGTCGCCGACAGAACGGCCCCCGCCGCGCTCGTCGACCTGCGGGAGCGCGCGCGCTTCCGGAACGGCTGGACGGGCGTCGGGGGTGGCCTGCTGGCGGCGGGGGTGTCCGTCGTCCTGCTCGTGAGCCTGTACCTGACGCTCCCCCGCACCGCTGCTGCTCCCCAGGCGTTCACGACCCCCGCGTCCGACCAGCGGCCGGGGCCCGGCGTCGTTCCGCGCGACGTCCTGCAGGAGTCCGACGAGCTGCTCGCGCTGGCGGCGGAGATCGCAGTCGGCGAAGAGGGGGATGGCGACCTGGGCAGCCTCGCCGCGCTGGCGGCCGGTCGAGATCCGATCACCCAGCTCGCCGATGCGGAGGAGGAGCTGGGTGGCCTCACTGCGGAGGAGCTCGCGGAGCTGCTGGCGACCCTGGAGTCGCGGACGTGACCCCCGGCGCCAGCGTCCTCCTCGCCGGAGCTCTTCTGCTGGCTCGGGCAGTCGGAGTGCCCTGCCTCGTCGGGGGCCAGGTGCGCGACTCCGGCTCTCCCGCGCAGGACTCCGCGCTTCGCCATCCGCCGCCGGCCTTCGACACCCTCCGGGCCGCCGCGCGGCCGCGCGCCGACGAGCTTCGGGAGCGCATCGAGGACCTGCGGCGGCGGCGCATGGCCGAGTATTTGGATCTCACAGAATCGCAGTCGCACAGTCTCGAGAGGCGTCTGGAGGAGCTGCGACGCAGGCAGCGCGCCGCCCACCGGGAGCGGGAGAGGCTACTGGCGGAGCTGCGGCGTGAGGTCGAGGGGGAGGGCAAGGCTGACGAGCCGGCGCTGCGCCGCAGGCTCGACGCGCTGCGCCGCACCGAGGAGGACCGCGAACGGGCGCTGCGGGAGTTCCACGCGGCGCTCTCCCGCGAGCTCACGGCCGAGCAGCGCGCGCGTCTGCAGCTCTTCGCCGAGCGCTTTCAGGGCCGCATGGCGGAAGGCATACGGCAGTTGCGGGAGCGCCGGGGAAACGTCCCGCGATGACGCGGCGCTTCTCCGTGCCCGAGGGGGTGTGGCTCCGTGGTTCGTTCGCCGTGCTGCTGGCGGCCGGCCTGGTCCCGCCGATCTCCGCCGCGGCCCAGGTGCCCGCAGCGCGCGAAGGCGATGCGCGGACCGCCGCGGTGGACGTGCTCCACTACGACATCCGGCTCGAGCTCCCGTCCGAGGGCAGGACGGTGCGGGGCCGGACCGGCATCCTCTTCGAGCTCCTCGAGCCGGGGCTGCGCGAGCTGCCGCTCGATTTCGGCGCCCTGACGGTCGACAGCGTTCACGTGGACGGGGCGGCTGCGGCGTTCCGCCATCGGCCCGACAGGCTCGACGTGCAGCTGCCCCCCGCCGAACGCGGGGCGCGTCCCGAGGCGGTGATCTGGTACCACGGCGAGCCTGTCGACGGTCTCTTCCTGCAGGCAAATCGGCACGGCGACGATTCCGTCTTCGCCGACAACTGGCCGAACCGAGCGCGTCACTGGTTCCCGGGCGTGGACCATCCCTCCGACAAGGCGACCGTCGAGTTCGAGGTCGAAGCGCCGTCGGTGCTCGACGTGGTCGCCAACGGCTACCTGCGGGACGCCGTGCAGGTCGGGCGGGACCGCACTCGCACCCGCTGGACCGTCACGGCCGAGATCCCGACGTACTGCATGGTGGTGGGCGCGACCGACTTCGCGGTGACGAGGGTGGGGGAGGTGGACGGTGTCGAGGTTACGAGCTGGGCCTTCCCCCCCGACTCAGCCGCCGCAGCGGCCGCTTTCGCGCGCGCACCCGAGATTCTGGCCTTCTACGACTCGCTGTTCGGCCCGTTCCCGTACGAGAAGCTCGCCCACGTGCAGTCTTCGACCCGCTTCGGGGGCATGGAGAACTCGAGCGCGATCTTCTACGACGAGAAGCGGGTCGGGGCTGCGACCGGGCGCGGAGAGAATGGCGACGACATGACCGATCTCGTGGCCCACGAGACTGTGCATCAGTGGTTCGGTGACGCGGTCACGGAGAAGGACTGGCACCACCTGTGGCTGTCGGAAGGCTTCGCCGAGTACTTCGCGGCCGTGTTCTTCGAGTTTCACGGCGGGGAGCAGGGGCGGGGAGCCGCGGAGCTGAGGCGCAGGATGGCGCAGGCGGCCGCCACCGCGATCTCGTACTTCGGCGAGACGGGGGAGGCCGTCTACAACCCCGGCGAGCGCGACTACCTGGAGCTGCTGAATCCCAACAACTATCAGAAGGGCGCCTGGATCCTGCACATGCTCAGGCGGCAGGTCGGCGATCCAGTCTTCTTCGAGGGCATCCAGAGCTACTACGCCACGTTTCGAGACGGCACGGCGTGGACCGACGACTTCGAGCGCGTGATGGAGGAAGCGTCGGGCCTGGATCTGGGGTGGTTCTTCGAGCAGTGGGTGCGTCGGCCCGGCCATCCCGTCCTGGCGATCGAGCACGCACCCGCAGGGCGGGGGAGGGCTGTCGTGACGCTGCGGCAGGAGCAGCAGGTAGCTCCCTTCCGCTTCCCGCTCGACCTCGAGCTGGGGTGGCGGTCGGGCACCCGGCGCGAAGTGGTGTCCGTGCAGGGACTGGAGACGAGCTGGACATTCGAGACGCCGGAGCCGCTCGAGACCGTCGTCCTGGACCCGGATGGCTGGCTCCTGCACGAGGTGCAGCGCCGATCCCGTTGAGTGCGTTGCGGGAAGGCGGGCCTCTGCACGCCTCCCGCAACGCACGCTCAATCCCCCTTCGTCCGCAGGGCCGCCGACGGGCCGGGCTATCGCGTTTCCGTTCCCGCTTCCGTCTCGCCCTCCGCCTCCGCCTGCTCCTCCCAGAACTCCTGAATCCCCTCGTAGATGCGCTCGGGGAACCGGAGCTCACGGTACACGTTGCAGCTGTTCGGGTCGTCGGGCGTTGGGCAGATGGGGAAGTCCTGCTCCGCCTGCCACTGCAGGATCCGCTCGCGCTTCGGGGGACTGTAGTCCTTCTGCTTCACCTGCAGGAGCATGGCCCGCGCGCGGGCCTCGCTCTGATCCTGCTGTCCCGCGAGCAACCGCACGACTTCCTCCTCGTCGAGGAAATGGCGCGCGATCATCGCGAAGGCGAGCCTCCCGTAGTGCCCGATGTCCGTCCCGCCCTCGAGAGCGTCGAGCAGGTGGGCCATCATCGGGGAGTCTCGCAGGTCGGTGCCGGGCTCGTCCGCCATCTCGGAATCTCCTGATGGAGCGTCGGGTTGAGAGATGGAGCGGGAACGGGTCGAGGTCAACCGCGAGTTTGCGGCGCCGTCAAGCCCGGGCTCCTGCCGGCCGACCCAGGACAGCGGGCTCCAGCGACGTGGGGACGGCCGACAGGCTGCGTGCGCCCTCTTCGGTGACCACGACCGTATCCTCGATGCGCACGCCCAGGGCACGCTCGGGGTAGTACAGCCCCGGCTCGACCGTGATCACCATTCCAGCTTCGAGAACCGTGTCCCGGCCGGCGCGGAAGGTTGGGAAGTGTGGACGTTCGTGGACCTCCAGGCCGATTCCGTGGCCGAGGCTGTGCACGTAGCCGCTGGTGCCGCAAGGGTCCTGCCGGATCGTGGGATGGCCGCGCGATTCGAAGAATTCGCAAGCCCGAAGCTGCAGGTCACGAGTCGACGCCCCGGGCCGCACGGCGCCCATCATCTCCTCGAAGCAGGCGAGCACGTCGTCGAAGACTTCGCGGACCTCGGCCCGGGGGGCTCCGATGGACCACGTGCGGGTGACGTCGTGACAGTAACCGTTCGCGCCCTGCGGGAAGAAGTCGAAGAGGACCACGTCTCCCTCGCGCAGCAGGTGGCTGTCGTCGCCCGTGTTGTGCGGCACTCCCGCGTCCGCGTTGGCCGAGAGGATGAATCCACCTGGCGCCGCCAGCCCCGCGGCCTGCATGCGGCCGCGCACGAAGTCCTTGAGGTTGCCGATCGTCCGCGGAGTGGCGGCGCAGCGTCCGCCGGTGTCGTGGGCGGACGTCGCACCGCGGCGGTCCTCCTCTCCCTTCGGCACGAGTGCGGCCAGCAGGTCGTGCACCTCGGAGACGACGCCGCAGGTGTCCCGGGCCACGGTCTCCAGCAGGCGCAGTTCATCGGCGTCCTTCGTGATCCGCACCTCGTCCAGGACCGTCCCATCCAGGCCCGCGACGATCTCCAGGCCGGGGATCGCCTCGCGGAGTCCCCCCCACAGCGCCAGCGCCGTCGCAACGTCGTCCACGCCGGTCACCGCGACGCGCCCGGTGATGCCCAGATCGCCGAGGATGCGACGGTAGAGCTCGATGCGGGCCCGGGTCTGATCCGGGCAGGACTCGAAGATCTCCTTCAGCGGCCAGCGCGAGGAGGAGATCGTCCGCAGGCCGGTCGAGCGCGCCGCGTCCCGCTCCATGTCGTGATGCAGGAGCGTGGTGGGCTCCCCGGGCTTCTTGAACAGGGTGCCGGTCACGTGCGCGTCGCCTACGAAGTAGCGGTACGGCGCGTTCACCTCGAGCAATCCGTCCGGCCCCATCACCACCAGCGCGTCGAGGGCATGCTCCGCCATGATCCTGTCCAGATCGGTCTTCATCCGGCTCCACCACGCTTGGGGTTCACGCCGTGGAACGTAGGGCAGCCGAACCTTGCAGACCAGCGGCCGACGGGCGGAACGTGACGGCCCCGGATGTGCCGAAGGCCGAAGGAAATCCGCCGGATGTCTGGCCCGGAGCCGTCGGATCGGCCATCTTGAGCGTCCATGCAGCGCTCGGTCCCCGACCCGCCCACCGCCTGCCGCCCGCTTCGACCCGCTCCCCTCCGCCGCCCCTGCGGGATCGTGCGAGGGGGTCCGTTCACGCGGCGTCCCGCCGGGTTCGCGCGTCCCGTATGGATCGCGCTGGCCCTCGCAGCCTGCTCGCAGGAATCGGCGCCCGAGGCTGACGGCGCTCCCGCCGTCCATCCCGGCGTGCCTGCTCCGCTCGCCTCCGCCTCTCCGCAGCGCCGCGACACTACCGTGGTGCGCGTGTTCTCGGATCTGAGGCAGGACCCGCTCGTGCGGGGAGAGGACGTGATGGTTCGCGCCCGCGGGACGGCCCTGATCCTGTCCGGCTCGGTATCCAGCCGCCCCGTGCGCGACCGTGTTCGGGAGATCGCGGGGAGGCGGCTCGGCTCGTTCTCGCTCGTAGACTCGCTGACGGTTGTTGGGGAGGACGGCTGATGGGCGAGCGCCGCACCATCCACCGCCATTCGGCCGGCGGCGTGCTCTATCGCCGCAAGTCTGGCCGCATCGACGTCTGCATCATCCAGCCGCGCGGCACGGTGCGCTGGCAGCTGCCGAAGGGCTGGATCGAGGAGGGGGAGGAGCCCGACCAGGCGGCGGCTCGCGAGGTCGCGGAGGAGACGGGCTGCCGCGGCACGGTCGAGGCGCTGCTCGACGAGATCGACTACTGGTTCTACGGAGACGAGCGCGGCGAGAAGGTGCGGATCCACAAGAACGTGACGTTCTTCCTGCTCCGCTACGAAGAGGGCGATCCGTCCGGTGCCGACCCCTACGAGGTCGCGGACGTGCGCTGGCTGCCGGCACCGGCGGCGATGATCAAGATCGAGTTCGCGAACGAGCGCCGTGTCCTGCAGAAGGCCGTCGAGAAGCTCGACGGGACCGCCGCCTCCGCCGAAGGATCCCTGCCTCAGGCATCGAAGTAGTCCGCCAGGAACTCCCCCCCCACGGTGTACACGAGCGTGAGCACGCCGTAACGCGCCGACAGGAAGCGGCCCTCGGCATCGAAGCGCGGCCCGATCCCTACCCGGTAGACCACCTCCGGATCGATGTCGAGCAGGCGCTCGGTGCGCAGCTCCGCGACCTGCTGCACGGCGCGCTCCAGCAGGAACAGCTCGGCCTCCGGAGGGGCCTCCAGGAGCTCCACGTATTCCTCGGGGATCTTGTGGGTGCCGTTGATGTACCGGCGCGCCAAATCGAGGATCTCCTCCTCGCGGTGCGGCCAGAAGTCAAAGGGGACCGTCACGGGGGCGTGTCTCCGGCGCGCCACACGCGCCACACGCCGTGCGCGCGCGCGATCTCGGTCCCATGCTCGTCCCGCACCGAGCCCTCAACGAAGGCGCTCCTGCCGCCGAGACGCACGATCCGCGCGTGGCACTCCATCCGCTCTCCGACCGGTGGGGCGAGGAACTGACAGGAGAGCTGCATGGTTGCCGCTCGCTGGACGTCCTCCTCCCGCTTGCTGGCCACCGCGTGCCCCATGGTGGTGTCGAGCAGCGTCAGGAAGACCCCGCCGTGGATGCGGCCCTCGATGTTCCGATGCTCGGGGCGAAGCCGCATCGTGGCCACGCACGTGCCCGGCGAGTCCGAGCGCGTTCTGATCCCCAGGTGGAGGTCGAGCCGTGGGCGCACGCCCGCCGCGTCCCACTCGTCGGCGTCGGCGCCGGGGTCGCCGGGGGCCTTCACGAAGCCGCTCCCTCGCGGCTCGTGCGGCCCGCGAGCCGGACCAGGACCACACCCGCGAGGATCAGCGACCCCCCGACGTACTGGCGCGGGGCGAGCGCTTCGCCGAGCAGCAGGGCGGCCAGGAGCGCCGTGACCGCCACCTCGAGCGTCAGGATGACGGACGTGGTGGCGGCTCCGATGCGCCGGGTGGACGCCAGCATCGCCAGGATCGACAAGGCCGTCGAGACGAGCGCGATCGTGGCCACGAGGAGCCAGCTGCGTGGCGTCGCTGGGATCTCGGGTCCCCCCGCCGCGATGTCCAGCGCGATCCAGGCCAGCGC
>JACCXV010000318.1 GCA_013696835.1 Gemmatimonadota bacterium
GGGGACAACGTGCAGATGGCGATCGAGCTGATCAGCCCGATCGCGATGGAGGAAGGGCTGCGCTTCGCGATCCGCGAAGGCGGCCGCACTGTCGGCGCCGGCGTCGTCACCGCCATCCAGAAATAGCGCGATGGCGTTGCCGGCGAGCTCACCTGGCGAGCCGAAGGGGAAGAGGTCGTCTCGCCGGGCGACTCGCCGGCGCCGTTCTGTCGGGTGAGTGAGGGAGGCGGGCCGGGCGGGGATGAACGCGGGCCGGGGGATGGAGTTGCGCCAACCGGTTCGGTGCCACGGAGGACATGAGGTAGCACATGAGGGACAAGATCGCGCTGGCATGCGAGAAGTGTAAGTCGCGCAACTACCACACGACCAAGAACAAACGGCTGCATCCGGAGCGCGTGGAGTACAAGAAGTTCTGCCCGCGCTGCAACGTGCAGACACCCCACAAGGAAACGAAGTAGCGGGCGCTCAGGGGCGTAGCTCCAATTGGTAGAGCAGCGGACTCCAAATCCGCAGGTTGCAGGTTCGAGCCCTGCCGCCCCTGCCAGAACCGGAGGGCGGATGCGCATGGACTCGAGCTCTTCGCCGCCTGCTTCCGAGCCGGCGCGGGCCAGGCCCCGGGCGCCGCGCGCGCCGGGGTCCGTTCCGTCCCCCGAGGGGCGAGGGAAGAGCGTGGTCGACAAGTTTCGGGAGTTCCTGGTCGGCGTGCGCGGGGAGATGGAGAAGGTGAGTTGGCCCGAGCGGAACCAGGTGCAGAGCGCGACGATCCTGATCGTGATCCTGGTCGCGATCATGGCCTCCATCATCGGGGCGCTCGATCTCGTGATCACGCAGGTGCTCAAGCTCTTCTTCAGGATCTGATCCGGGAGGACCATGCCGAGGACGAAACGCGGTCCCCAAGACACGCCGCCGCTCGAGACACCCGAGGCGGGGAGGACCTCCGCCGTCGACATCCTTGCGGACGCCCCCGACGCGGAGGGTGTGACGGGAGATCGCACCGAGGCGCGCGAGGGTATGCAGTGGTTTGCGCTGCAGGTGTACCTCGGTCACGAGAACAAGGTGAAGAACCTGCTGGAGAAGAAGTATCTGGAGCTCCGCGACCCGGCTATCCACGTGGGCGAGGTCATGGTGCCCACGCAAGAGGTCGTGGAGGTGAAGGGCGGGAAGAAGGTGAAGGTCACCCGCAACCTGTACCCCGGATACATCCTGATCGAGATGCGCCCCAACGAGGAGACGCTCCACTTCGTCAACAACGTGCACGGGGTGATCAAGTTCCTGGGCGCGGGCAAGCTCCCGCAGCCTTTGCGGCCGCGCGAGATCGGCCGGATTCTGGGCAAGATGGAGGAGATCAAGGAAGCTCCCGAGATCGTCGAGATCCCGTTCGACCCGGGCGACGCGGTGGAGGTCACCGACGGGCCGTTCACCGACTTCAACGGAACGGTCGAGGAAGTCTATCCCGAGAAGGGGAAGGTGAAGGTCACGGTGAGCCTGTTCGGCCGCCCGACGTCCGTGGAGCTCGACTACCTCCAGCTGAAGAAGATCTGAGATGGCGAAGAAGATCGTGGCGATGGTGAAGCTCCAGATCCCGGCGGGTGCCGCGAACCCGGCGCCGCCGGTGGGCACGGCCCTGGGGCCGCACGGCGTCAACATCATGGAGTTCTGCAAGACCTTCAACGCCCAGACGGCGTCCGCCGCGGGCATGATCACGCCGGTCGTGATCACGATCTACGGTGACCGGTCGTTCTCCTTCATCACCAAGACGCCACCGGCGGCGGTGCTGCTGCGCAAGGCGGCGGGGCTGGAGAAGGGCTCGGCCGAGCCCAACAAGACCAAGGTCGGCAAGGTGTCGCGCGACAAGGTGCGCGAGATCGCCGAGCTCAAGATGCCCGACCTCAACGCGGTGGACGTCGAGAGCGCGATGAGCATGGTGGCCGGGACCGCGCGCAGCATGGGACTGGAGATCGTGGACTGATGGCGACACACGGACGGAAATACGAGGCGGCCGCGGCGCTGCGCGAGCCGCGCACCTACGAGCCGCGCACCGCCGCCGCCAAGGTGAAGGAGATGGCGCGCGCAGCCTTCGACGAGACGGTGGACGTGGCGGTCCGCCTCGGAGTGGACCCACGCCACGCCGACCAGATCGTGCGCGGCACCGTCGTGCTCCCGCACGGCACGGGCAAGTCCGTGCGCGTGCTGGTGATCGCGCAGGGCGACAAGGTGCGGGAGGCGGAGTCGGCGGGCGCCGACGTGGTGGGGGGCCGCGACGTCATCGCCCGCATCCAGGAAGGCTGGCTCGACTTCGACGTCGTGGTCGCCACTCCGGACATGATGGGGGAGGTCGGCAAGCTGGGCAGGGTGCTGGGGCCCCGCGGCCTGATGCCCAACCCGAAGAGCGGCACCGTCACCTTCGACATCGCACGCGTAGTGCGGGAGGTCAAGGCCGGGAAGATCGAGTTCCGGGTCGACAAGACCGGAAACGTACACGCCCCCGTGGGCAAGATCTCCTTCTCCGA
Source organism: Gemmatimonadota bacterium (assembly GCA_013696835.1). Taxonomy (GTDB): domain Bacteria; phylum Gemmatimonadota; class Gemmatimonadetes; order JACCXV01; family JACCXV01; genus JACCXV01. The sequence continues at coordinate 2,511 of JACCXV010000318.1, forward strand.
GTCGCAGCTGGCCGACAACCTCACGGCTTTCCTCGAGGCCGTGGTGCGTGCCAGGCCCGCGGCCGCGAAGGGCGTCTACGTTCGGAACGTGGCGCTGTCGAGCACGATGGGGCCTTCCGTGCGGCTGGACCCGAACCCCTACCGCTAGCCGGGAGGCCTCGGAATGAAGATGGACCGCGCCAAGAAGAGCGAGTTCGTCGAAGACCTGGCCGGGAAGCTGGCGGGTGCGGAATTCGTCTACGTCACGGACTTCACCGGCCTCGACGTCGAGCGACTGACGCTGCTTCGCTCGCGTCTGCGCGCATCGCAGACCGAGTACGTCGTGGTCAAGAACACGCTCGCGCGCCGGGCCATCGCCGGCACGTCGGCGGCCGGTCTCGAGGCCCTGCTGGACGGGCCGAGCGCCTTCGCCGTGAGCCGCGCGGACGCGGTGGCGGCGGCCCGCGTTCTGACCGACTTCGGCAAGGACCGTGACCTGCCCCGCATCAAGGGCGGGGTCGTGGCGGGCCGCATCCTGAGCGTGGAGGAGATCCGCCGCCTCTCGACCCTGCCCGGGCGCGAGGTCCTGCTCGGCCGTCTGCTCGGCTCGATGCGCTCGCCCATCGGCGGCTTCGTGACGGTGCTCGCGGGCGTGCTTGGCAAGTTCGTGCGCACGGTCGACGCCGTGCGCGCCCAGAAGGCCGAAGCCGGCGAAGCCGCAGCGAGCGACACGCCGGCCAGCGC
>JACCXV010000324.1 GCA_013696835.1 Gemmatimonadota bacterium
TCGCTGGCCGCGGGTGCAGATTCGCTGGCCGCGGGTGCAGATTCGCTGGCCCAGGGCTCTACCGATTCCCTCGAGCTCCTGCGGCAGGAAGCCGCGCTCGCTCGCGAGCGACTCGACCAGGTGGCCGCCAGCCTGAAGGACCTGCCGGAGGAGGACCGCCTGCGGCGCTCGCCGCGGGGTGCGGTGATCCGCGCCTTCGCGCTGCCGGGGTGGGGGCAGTTCTACACCGGCCACAGGTTTCGGGGCTTCCTGTACGGCGGCGCGGAGGTGGGGTTTGCCGCGCTGGGCGTTCTCAAGCAGCGCGAGGTCAACGACTTCAAGGACGACATCTCGCGCCGGAAGCTCGCCTTCATCGGCGAGCAGCAGGCCGCCAACCCGGACACCGTCTTCTCGAGGGCCGACACGCTCGCGCTCTTCGACCGCTTCGAGAGCAGTGGGGAAGGCGCCGCCCTGGAAGCGACGCTGGACGCGCAGCGGAAGCGCCGCGAGGACTACTTCACGTACGCGATCTTCTCGGTGCTCTTCGGGGCCATCGACGCCTTCATCTCCGCGCATCTCGAGCCTTTCGAGACGACCCGGCCCGAGGTGCGGCATGCCGACGGGAGGTGGGAGGTCGGCGCCGCGATCCGGCTCGGTTCTCGCCGGGAGTGAATTCGGCCGCCATCGGAGTGTTCGACTCCGGCATCGGCGGGCTCACCGTCATGCACGCCCTGATGCGTGCCGTGCCCGCGGAGAGCCTGGTCTACTTCGGCGACACGGCGCGCGTGCCGTACGGCCCCAAGTCTCCCGACACCGTTCGGCGCTTCGCGCGCGAGAACGTGCAGCTCCTGCTCGATCGCGGCGTGAAGATGGTGGTGGTGGCCTGCAACACGGCGACGGCGCACGCGCTGGACTACCTTCGCGCCTCGTTCCCGATTCCCGTGGTTGGCGTGATCGGGCCGGGCGCGCGGGCTGCGGCGCGCGCGACGCACAGCGCGCGCGTGGGGGTCATCGGCACCTACGGAACGGTGAGCAGCGACGCCTATGGCCGGCAGCTGCGCGCGTTGCTGGCGGGCGTTGAGGTGTTCTCTCGCGCGTGCCCGCTGCTGGTGCCTCTCGCGGAGGAGGGGCTGCTGGAGCACCCGGCGACGCGGCTCATCGCGCGCGAGTACCTGGAGCCGTTCTCGGAGGACGGGATCGACACCCTCATTCTGGGGTGTACGCACTATCCTCTCTTCAAGCCGCTCATCGCCGAGATCCTGGGTCCCGGCATGACGCTGGTCGATTCTGCCGAGGAGACCGCGCGCGAGGTGCAGCAGGTGCTGGGTGCGCGCGGGCTCGGGAGCGCGACGGGGCGGAATGGGGAGCGGCGGTTCCTGGTCAGCGACCTTCCCGGGCAGTTCCGGCGCGTGGGGAGGACCTTTCTTGGGGAGGATCCGGGTGACGTGGAGGTCGTGCGTGCGGGAGAGGGGTGACGCCGAGGCTTCGGAGGGAGAGCGCACCCCCCTGAATGACCGCGTAGCTGCCGGAGGAGCGCCAGTCGCCCAGGTTCAGGTATCGCCGTCCGTCTGCAATCGCGGTCTCCTCGAGCCGGTGCGCGTGGCCGGCGAGCACCGCGTGCAGGTCCGGGCGATGGGCGAGCGTCTCCAGGGCGTGGGCCCGGATGGCGGCGCAGGTCTCCTCACGCGGGCCCGAGCCCTTGGCGCGGCGGCTGGTTCGCGACGTGAGCGACCCCACGCGCGCGGCCAGGTCGGGGTGTATCCAGCGGAAGGCCTCCACGGCGAGCCGGTTTCGCAGCACGCGCTTGAGCACCCGGTATGGAACGTCGCCGCGGCCGATCCCGTCCCCGTGCAGGAGCAGCAGCCGCAGACCGTCGGCTGCGATCTCGGCCCGGTCGGGCAGCAGCCTGAAGCCGATCTCGCGCTCGAGAAACCCGGGGCGTCCGCCTCGCCGGACCCACCAGTCGTGGTTCCCGCCCTGGAAGTGCAGTCGAACGCCGGCTTCGGAGAGCTCCTGCAACCGCCGCAGCACGCCGAAGAAGCGGGCAGGCACCGCGGTGTCGTACTCGAACCAGAAGTCGAACAGGTCGCCCAGGCAGAAGAGGGAGCGGCCGGCAGCCCCCACGTGATCGAGGAACTCGGCCAGGCGCGCATTCTTGAGGCTTTCCTGGCCGGGATCGGCGGCGCCCAGGTGGACGTCCGAGAAGAAGAAGGCCGGGGTGGGTGCCTCGAGCGCGGTCATGCGCCAAGCTACCGCCGAGCGTGGACGCTCGGAACCGGCCGCGACCCAGAGGTGTTCGAGCGGGGGCCGGCCGAGAGCCGAGGCTCCGGAATCGTTGCCGTCGGCTGCGGGCCGTGAACCCACGCGCTCACATCCTGGAAGCCTCGCCCCACGAGATCCAATCCCACCGCGCCGGAGGTGCCATGCAGGTTCGCTACAGATCCTCGCCGGGCGGGCTTGGCAGCGGGGCCAGACGGCATGCATCCGACACCCGCTCGTGCTGCGGCCTCCCTCGACGATTCGCCGGTACGCTGGCCGCGCTCCTGCTGGCTGCGACCGCCGCGTGCTCGGGGGCTGGGACGGCTCGTCCTTCGGCGGGTCGCAACCAGCCTTCGGGCAGCGGTGACCCCGCGGGAGGAGGAGTGGCGTCCGCCTCGGGATCACGCGCGGCCGAGGCGGATGTCCGGCCGGGAGGGGCCAGGGCCGGCGAGACCCAGGCCGCTCGCCGCGAGATCGCGGAGCTCGTCGCCGGGATGAATCGTGCCATCGATACCTGGGACGGTCCGGCGTACGTGGCGCCGCTGGCAAAGAGCCGCTCCATGATCTTCCTGGGTTCGGATGTGACCGAGCTTTCGCTGGGCTACGACGCGATCGCGCCTGACATCCTCGAGTCCTTTGCCCGTGCTCGCGCCGGGGGTCGGGGGGGCAGCGCGTACGCCCACGGAGAGGTCCGGACCGGCGCGACCTCGGACGGCAGCGTGGGCTGGTGGGTGCAGTCGATGACGTACCGCTTCGAGAGGGACGGCGAGCGGCGCGAACATCCCTTCCGGATCAGCGGCTTCGCGCTGCGCGGAGCCGACGGTTGGAAGATCGCGCTCGCGCATGCTGCGCTGCCGGTGGACGCCGACCTGCTGCGGCGCCTGGAGCGGCCCGGGGACCCGCCTGAGGCCATTCCCGATCCCGCTGCGGGTGACGGTCCCATGGAAGGCAAACGCTCGCGGGCCGCCGTCGCGGTTGAGAAGAGCTTGCGGGAACTGGTGCGCGAGCTCGCAGCCAGGTACAACCGTCACGACAAACGCGGCTGGAGCGACCTCTTCGCGGCGGATCCCGACGTGCAGGTGATCGGCGTGGGGCCCTCGGCCATTCGGGAAGGACCGCCCGACGAGAGCCTGCCGTTCGCCCTCGCACCCTTTGGGCGGGAGGGGGCCCGCTTCGAGTCCGACTCCGTGGTCGTGCGCGTGTTGACTACCCTCGACAAGAGCCCTGACGTGGGTTGGTGGTACGAGAGCGGAAGGCTCGTGACGCGCACAGCGGGTAGCCGGCGCCGGTCGGCGTCGAAGGCGAACCCCGCGGCGACCTCGGTCCTGCCGGTCCGCTCCACGGGCGGGGCCCTGCGCGTGAATGGCGCCTGGCGCATCCTGCAGTGGCATGTCGATGTGCCGGTGCCGAACGACAGCACCGTGAGCTTCAGCCGCCGCGCGGGCCGCTGACCCGGCTCGCATTCGGGCCCCCGTACTCGGGCGGAAGCTCACCCCCGAGGGCGCGCTGGATGCGCGGCCCGGCCAGGTAGCCCGCCACCGCCACGAGGACGCCCGCCAGCGCATCCACCGCGTAGTGGAATCCCCCGTAGACGGTCCCCACCACCAGCGCCGGAACGACCGGGGACAGCAGTCGGAAGATCCTCCGGTCGAGCCGCCACGCCAGCAGCCAGATGACGACCGCCGCGGCGGCGTGAGAGCTCGGAAAGGCCGCTCCCTGGCTCGCGGCCTGCTCGAGGAGGGCGTGCTCAAGGCGCGGGAACACCCAGCCCATGCTCTCCGCCGAGGGACGAGCGAAGACGTACCACGGCCCCGCGACGGGAAAGAGGATGAAGCACACGTAGCAGACGAAGAAGACGGCGAACGTCACGGTCAGCACGTAGCGGAACGCCGCCACCCGGCCCCGCACGTACAGCGGGACGGCGAGTGCGGGACCCAGCGCGTAGTAGGCGAAGTAGCCGAAGTGCAGGTACTCGGAGAGCGGGCGCCAGGGCAGCATGCGGCGCAGGACCACGCTGGGCTGCGACCGAAAGAGCGCGCCCTCGAGCCACAGGACCTCGCGATCGTAGTACCCGGCGGTGAACAGGTCGTTGAGGAGCGCGACCTCCCAGTACGCCAGCGGGAAGACCGCGACCAGGACCCAGTCGCGCACCACGCGCCAAGCGCCGCGCTCGGGAAGCCGCGGCAGGCCGATCAGCAGGAGCGCCACGCAGGCGGCGTGGGCGCCAAGCACCGGCAGCCAGTCCGAGGTCGGCGAGCCGAATGCGAGGACGAACAGTCCCGTGAGCGCGAAGTAGCCGGCCCAGAGGATCTCGTGGGGTCGCGGACGAGACGACCGAGGCGGCTCCCCAGCCGGTCTGTCCGCCACCTCAGCCGGCGGGTCCGCGAGCTTGCCCGGCTGGCCCGGCACCGCAGGCGGGGGCGAGACGGCTTCCCCGAGCGGTCGGGTGTTCACAGCCAGCGGTTCGCACGGTACCAGGCGGCCGTGTCGGCCATTCCCGCGGAGAGCTCGAAGGCGCTGCGGTACCCCAGCTCCCGGCGTGCCCGGCTGTCATCACACGTCCAGTCGCGCTGTCCCAGGTCGCGCACGCGCTCGGGGGTGAGGAGAGGCTTGGACCCGGTGAGGCGCGCCAGCAGGCGGCTGGCGTGCGCCAGCGCCGTAGCCGCGGGCCTCGGCACCGGCAGCGCACGCACGGCACGCCCGACGGCCGCGCCTATGGCGGCGATCACGTCGCTCCAGGCATGGATCCGTCCGTCGGAGACGTAGAAGACGCCCTCCCCGGCCCCGTGCTCGGCGGCGTCCATGAGCCCGTGGGCGACGTCCCGCACGTGAACGAGCGAGAGCCGCTGGTCCGCGGGTGCGAGCCGGACGGCGAAGCCTCGCGCCGCGAGGCGGAACACGGCGAGCACGTCGCTGTCGCGGGGCCCGTAGACCGCCGGCGGCCGCACGATCACGTGGTCCAGTCCCGACGCTGCAACGAGATGCTCGGCGGCAAGCTTCGATGCGCCGTACGGCCCGATCGGGAGCGGGGGGTCGGATTCGACCAGGGGGCGGCCGGCCCGCGCCGGACCCGCGGCGGCGAGGCTCGAGCAGTAGACCACGAGCGCCGGGGCTGCCCGCTCCCGCACCGCCGCCAGCAATCGGCGAGTTCCCTGCACGTTCACATGCTCGTATGCGGAGGTGGACTGCGCCGATGTGAGCCCCGCCAGATGGAACACGACGGTGACGCCCTCCAGGGCGGCGGCGAGCGCATCCGACTGCCCGGATCCGTCCTCCAGGGCGGCGTAGGCGAGCTCGGGACGGGCGGCCGGAAGCCAGCGCAGGTTGCTGGTAGGCCGCACGAGACAGCGCACGCGCCAGCTCTCCTGCACGAGAGCGTCCACGAGGTGGCTCCCGAGGAACCCGCTGGCCCCGGTGACGAGCGCCATCCCGCGAGTGCCGGCACCGGGGGAGCTTCGCGCCGCCGCCGGGGTCGCCTCAGGCATCGAGGGGGAGATCGTACATGCGGTAGACCTTGTAGAGATCGGCGCCGAGCTTCTCCAGCCCAGCGCGCATGGTCGCATTGTCTTCGAGGATCCACGAGAACTCGCCCTTCGTGATGCCCTTCGGCGGGCCGGTGCGCAGCAGGTACAGGTACATCATCTCCGCCGCACCCGTCTTCCGGTACTCCTCGAGGATCCCGAGAGTGAGCACGCGGAAGGTGTCGATCCCTCGCGAGTGCCAGAGGCCCTTCAGCCAGCCGAATGGCCACAGGCTGCCACCCATGTGCCGCAGGGCGCGGTTCAGATCGGGCAGGCCCAGCGCGAAACCTGCCAGCTTCCCGTCCACCTCCGCGAACGCCACGAGGTCGGGGTCCACGACCTGCTTCAGCTTGCGCGCGAGATGGTCGAACTCCTCCGCGGTCATCGGAACGAACCCCCAGTTCTTCTCCCATGCGGCGTTGTAGATCGAGCGCACGAGCTCGACCTCCTCCGCGAAGCGGGACTTGTCGAGCGGACGGATGACGATCCGGTGACGGCGGGCAAGCGCCTCTGCCATTCGCACGAGGCGCTCCGGCTGCTGCGCGTGGCCGCGGTAGTAGGCTAGGAGATCCATCGCCTTGCGGAAGCCGTACCCCTCCAGCAGCTCGGCATACCACGCCGGATTGTACGGCATCATCACGACGGGGGGGCTGTCGAATCCGCGGACCAGCAGCCCGCACTCCTCGTTGGTGGAAGGGCTCGCGGGGCCGCGCATCACGCGCAGGCCGCTCTCACGCAGCCAGGCGCCGGCGGCGTCGAACAGCGCCCGCGCGGTGGACGGATCGCGCTCGGTCTCGAAGAAGCCGAAGAAACCCGCGCCGTCGTCGTGGATCCGCAGGTGGGCCTCGTTGCGGATGGCCGCGATTCTCCCCGTCACGCGGCCGCCGTCGGAGCGGGCCAGGAACAGCTGCATGCGCGCGTGGCGGTGAAAGGGATGCCGGCGCGGGTCCAGGAGCTCCGCCACGTCCGAACGAAGCGGTGGGACCCACAGCGGGTCCGCGCGATAGAGCCGGAAGGGCAGGTCGATGAAGGCGCGCCGCTCGGCCCGCGAGCGGACGGGTTCCACGCGGATCACGGGAGCAGGATCGGCAGGAGAGGCCGGAGGGAGAGCCGGCGGGGAGCGGCTAGATGATCCCCATGGAGCGGCCGACGCGGCCGAAGACCTCGAGCACGAAGTCGAGCTGCTCCTCGGTGTGCGTGGCGATGTAGGAGGTGCGGATGCGGGCGGAGTTCTCGGGCACGGCGGGTGAGACCACCGGGTTCGTGAAGACGCCGTTGTCGAAGAGCGCCTTCCAGAACTGGAAGGTGCGGAAGTTGTCGCCGATGATGACGGGGATGATCGGCGCCTGGCTGTCCCCGATGTCGAACCCGAGCGACGTGAAGCCCGCCCTCATCTTGCGGGCGTGGTCCCAGAGCCGCAGGCGGCGCTCCGGCTCCTGCCGCAGGACATCGATGCACGCCAGCACGGTTGCGCAGGCCGAGGGCGGCATGGAGGCGCTGAAGATCAGGCTGCGCGCGTTGTGCTTGATGTAGTGGATCACCGGCTCGTCGCCCACCACGAAGCCGCCGATCGAGGCGAAGGACTTGCTGAACGTGCCGAGGATCAGGTCCACCTGGTCCGTGAGCCCGAAGTGCTCGGCCGTGCCGGCGCCGGTCGGCCCGAGCACGCCGATCGCGTGGGCGTCGTCCACCAGCAGCCGCGCACCGTACTCCTCCCGCAGCTCGGTCAGGCGCGGCAGGTCGGCGATGTCTCCCTCCATGCTGAACACCCCGTCCACGGCGATCAGCTTCCCCTTCCCCTCGTCGGAGCGCCTCAGCTGCGACTCCAGGTCGTCCAGGTCGCCGTGGCGGAAGCGGACCGTCTCCCCGAGGGAGAGGAAGCAGCCGTCCACGATGCTGGCGTGGTTCAGCTTGTCGATGTAGACGACGTCGTTGCGCGAAACGAGCGCCGAGATGACCCCGAGGTTCGTCTGGAAGCCGGTCGAGAAGACCAGGCCGGCAGCCTTGCCGGTCAGCTTGGCGAGCTCGTCCTCCAGCCGCTCGTGCAGGTCCGTGTTGCCGTTGAGGAAGCGGCTGCCGGTGCACGCCGAGCCATACTTCCGGATCGCGGCCTGGGCCGCCTCGACCACGCGCGGGTCGTGGGTGAGCCCCAGGTAGTTGTTGGACCCCACCATCACCCGCCGCCGACCGTCGATCACGACCTCCGTGGCCTCGGACCCCTCGACCGGGAAGAAGTACGGATAGAATCCGGTGGCCTGGAGCTCCTTGGCCCGCGTGAACTGGACCGCCTTGGCGAAGATGTCCATGCCTGCCGCGGGTGCCGCTCCCGAGCGGCTCCGGCGACTGGCAGGCAACGAGCGTTCGAGGCTCTGGAGTCTGGAGTCCAAGCGCTTCCCACCATTGGGGTTGCAAGTACGGCTGCCGCGGGGACGCGAAAATATACGTCGATACCGTGACGCCACCAAGGGGGGGCGGCCGCCGGTTGATCTCGCCCCCAGCGCGCGCAGGTACGAGCAGACAGGCTGCTCGGATTGCGCAGCCGCCAGGGCCGCTCGGATTGTGCCACGGCCGGGGGGCTTCTATCTTCGGTCTCCCCCACCCACCGGGTCCGCCATGAGCTTTCCTCACCGACCGGTGGACTCCGCCGTCCGCCCCGTCCCGTCCTCGCCGCAGGATCCCGCCGGCGTCGTGGCGTCGCCGACGGCGGCCACGCCGCCGTCCGACGATGCATTCCGGGCTGCCATGCGCCGGCGCCGGGGCGGTGCGCGCTCGGACACCTTCGCTCGGAGCGAGCTGCGGGCTCTCTCGGCGCTGTGCGCCGTCTACGGCCTGCGACTGCTGGGTCTTTACATGGTGCTTCCGGTGCTGAGCCTCTACGCCCGCGGCCTCGAAGGCTCGACCCCCCTGCTCACCGGCCTGTCGGTGGGGGTCTACGGCTTCGCGAACATGCTCCTCGTGCTGCCGTTCGGGGTTCTCTCGGATCGCGTGGGGCGCAAGCGCGCGATCGCGCTGGGGCTCTGCGTGTTCGCCGCGGGAAGCGTTCTCGCCGGCGCGACGAAGAGCATCGCCGGCCTGCTCGCGGGCAGGGCACTGCAGGGAGCCGGCGCGGTGTCGTCGGTCGTCGTGGCGCTCGTGGGGGACGTGACTCGTCCGCGGGTCCGGGCCCGAGCCATGACGCTGCTGGGGATGTCCGTGGGTCTCGCGTTCATGCTGGGCGTGGTCGGCGGACCCGCACTTGCGGGCGAGCTCGGCGTTCGGTCCCTGTTCCTGATCACCGGCGCGCTGGCCGTGGGGGCGCTGCTCCTCGTGCTGGCGGCGGTTCCCGCCCCGCGCGGCGGCGGGCGACAGGCGGAGTTCGAGCCTGCCGCGGGCGAGATCCGCGCGGCGCTGCTGCAGCCCGAGCTCCTCAAGCTCGATGCCGGGATGTTCGTGATCCACTTCGCTCTCACCGCGCTGTTCGTGGTCGTCCCCATCCTGCTCGACGACCTGCTCCCCGCCTACCACCTGTGGCGCGTGTACGCGCCCGTGCTGCTGGTGGGCATGGCGGTCGCGGTGCCGACGATGACGCTCGCGGAGAAGACCCGCAGCGTGCACCGCGTGCTGTACGGGGGCATCGTCCTTTTCGGAATGTCCTTCCTCGTGCTGCGCTTCCTGGGTGACGGGCTGGCGGGGATGGTCGCCGGCATGGGCGTGTTCGTGATCGCCTTCGGTCTGCTCGAGCCGACGCTCACCACGCTCCTGACGCGCTTCACAACGCCGCAGTCGCGCGGCACCGCCGCGGGCGTGTTCAGCATGTCAGGCTTCCTGGGTTCGTTCCTGGGAGGAGCGACGGGAGGGCTTCTGCTGGAGAGCCAGGGAGCCCTCTTCCTGGTGCTCGCGGGACTCGCCCTCCCATGGCTGCTCCTCTCGCTGCGCATGCGCGGGCTCCGCGGAGTCGCGCGTCCGGAGCCGCCGCGGCGCGCGGACATCCCTCCCGGCGCGGGAGCGGATTGACGTGGCCCTGTTCCAGCGCGAGCCCACCGAGTACCGCAAGACGCGCTCCCTCTGGGACCGCATCAGGGACCTGGCTACGACCGACGCGGTCACGCTCGCAAAGGGCCTCGATCCCGCGCGCCTGGACAGGCTCGAGGAAGTGCTGATCAGCGCCGACTTCGGCGCCGGGCCGAGCTCGCAGGTCGTGGAGGAGGTCCGCGGGCGGGCCATGAAGGGCCGCATGCGCAACGAGCGCGACTTCCAGGCGGCCCTCCAGGAGGAGATGCTGCGGCTGCTCGACCAGACGCCGGAGGACGCCGCCCTGCGCGAGAACCCGCGGGCGGGCGAGCCGACCTGCTGGCTCGTCGTGGGAGTGAACGGTGTCGGCAAGACTACCACGATCGCGAAGATGGCCCATCGCGCCGTGGCCGCCGGAAGACGGGTGCTGCTCGTCGCAGGGGACACCTTCCGGGCGGGAGCGATCGAGCAGCTGCGGATCTGGAGCGATCGGCTGGGGAGCGACTTCGTGGCGGGAGCGCCCGGGGCCGATCCCGCGGCTGTCGCCTACAGCGGGATCGAAGCCGCGCTGAGCCGCGGGGCCGACCTCGTGATCTGCGACACCGCGGGCCGGCTGCACACGCAGCACGACCTGATGGGGGAGCTCGGCAAGGTGGAGCGCGTGATCGGCCGCCGCGTCGAGGGCGCACCGCACGAGACCCTGCTCGTGCTCGACGCGACGATCGGCCAGAACGCCATCGCGCAGAGCTACGTCTTTCGGCGGGCGCTGAACCTCACGGGGATCGTGCTGACGAAGCTCGACGGCACGGCGCGCGGCGGCGTCGCGGTGGCGGTGCGCCGTGAGCTCGGCCTGCCGATCAAGCTGGTGGGGACGGGCGAGAGCCTGGAAGACCTCTCGGAGTTCGACCCCGAGGCGTTCGTCGCCGCTCTGACGGCCACCTCCGCCTGAGCCCCCGCGCCGTGGCCGGCCCCGCGCTCGGTTCGCCCCTCGCGGGCCTGCCGGGAGTCGGCCCGGCGCGAGCGGAGCTCTACGC
>JACCXV010000358.1 GCA_013696835.1 Gemmatimonadota bacterium
GCGCTGGCCCATGACCTCGAGCGACGGCGGCACGAGAAAGACGGAGACCGCGAACGCGTATTCGGCCAGCAGCGACTTGGCGCCCTGGACGTCCACGTCGAGAAGGACGTGGTGCCCCTCGGAAAGCGGGCCGTCGATGGCCGACCGGGGCGTCCCGTAGTAGTTGCCGTGGACGCGGGCCCATTCCACGAACAGCCCGGCATCCGCGCGCTGCAGGAACTCCGTCTCGTCGAGATACGCGTAGTCACGCCCCTCCTGCTCGCCGGGCCGGCGCCGGCGGGTGGTGCAGGAGACCGCGAACGCGAGACGCGGAAAGCGCTCGAGCACGCCGCGCGCCACCGACGTCTTGCCCGATCCCGAGGGTGCGGAGAGCACGATCGGGAACGCCCGCCGCACGGGCTGCGGCGCGGCGCCTCCCGCGGTCACTCGATGTTCTCCACCTGCTCGCGGAGCTTCTCCAGCTCGTTCTTCATGCCGATGACCTCCTGGGCGATGCGGCTGTCGTTCGCCTTGGAGCCCATCGTGTTCACCTCCCGCAGCATCTCCTGGAGGATGAAGTTCAGCTGGCGCCCGGCCGGGGCATCGGCCGCCAGGGTCTCCCGGAACAGGGCGACGTGGGAGCGGAAGCGCGTGATCTCTTCCGCCACGTCGAGCCGGTCGGCGAGGAGCGCCACCTCCTGCACGATGCGGCTCTCCAGCCCCGCCTCGGCCCCGGCGAGGAGGTCCCTTACCTTGGCCGAGAGCCGAACCCTCTCCCGAATCTCACGCTCTGGGGCCAGCCTCGCGATCCGCTCCACGGCGGCCTCGAGCTCCCCGAGGCGGTTGACGAGATCCGCCTCCAGGCGCGACCCCTCCTGCTCGCGCAACCTGATCAGATCTTCCAGCGCGGCGTTCAGCGCGAGCGAGGCGAGCGGAAGGAACGTCTCCTCCGGCAGGGGCTGCCGGGCCCCGCGCTCGAAGATGCCGGGGAGCGCCAGGATCTGAGTTAGATCGACCGCGCCTTCGAGCCTGGCGAGATCGCGAATCTCGTCGAGAGCAGCGAGATAGCCACGCAGCACGTCTCGGTTCAGCGCGTAAGTGGACTCCCCGCGTCCCTCCCCCGCTCCATCCTGGGTGAGCTCGACGCTCACCGATGCGTGACCGCGCTCAACGCGCTCCTTGACGCGCGCCGCCAACCTCTGCTCGAGCGCGGCGTAGTCTCGCGGAAGCTTGACCGTGGAGGTGAAGAAACGATGGTTGACCGTCCGGATCTCGACGGTCACGCGAGTGGCGTCGGCTCCGGCCTCGCCGCGACCGAACCCCGTCATGCTTCGGACCAAGCGGGATCCTCCGGGGCGTGGGCCAGGAACCAGCGGGACAAGCTTGACAAGTTACGCGGCAAAAGGAGGAAAGACAAACGCACGGCGCCAGCCGAGATCCCTGGACCGGAGGACGAGGGTGCTCCGACCTCAGCTGTGGAACTGCACGGGCAGACGGCGAGCGAAGACGTTCACGGCCCGGCGGAGGAGCAGGATCAGGTCCGGCCGCCCCTCCCAGTGCTCGAGGATCACGTCCTCGTCGACGCTGCTCAGGAGGCCGTGGAGGACGAGCACGACGACAAGGATGTCGTCCATCTGCCCGAGGCCAGGAATGAAGTCCGGGATCAGGTCGATGGGAGAGATGAGGTACGCGATGAGGGCCCCGAGCATGAGCTTGCGCCTGGCGGGCACCCGTTTGTCGGTGATCAACCCCTTCGCGAGCTTCACGAAGTTCGGCACGAGCAGCAGCAGCTCCTGGGTCAGGGTGCGCTCCTCCGCCACGGGCTTGTCGGACGAACCGGTCGGTCGCTCCAGGTGCATCGCGGACTCCTGCTGGGGGGTCTCGGGGGAGATGGAAGAATCTACACCGACACCAGTCCGAGCGCCTTCAGCACCTCGTTCGCGGTCTCCTCGATCGCCTTGCCGGTGACGTCGATCACAGGCCACAGGCGGTTCTGGCGAAAGATCTCGCGGCTCCAGTCAAGCTCCGCCTCGATCGTCCGCAGATCGGCGTAGCGGTGCCCCTCGGGGTGACTGTAGCGCCGCAGCCGCTCGCGTCGAATCCCCTGCAGGTGCTCCGGGTCGATGGTGAGCGCCGCGATGCGCTTCTGATCGGCCTGGAACAGCGCGTGCGGGGGCCCGATCTCCTGCACGAGTGGCACGTTCGCGGTGCGGTACCCCTCGTGGGCCAGATACACCGAGAGCGGCGTCTTTGAGGTGCGGGAGATGCCGACCAGGATCACGTCCGCCTCGTGCATGCTCTCGAGCGCCTGGCCGTCGTCGTGCTTGAGCGTGAACTCGATGGCATCGATGCGCTTGAAGTAGGTCTCGTTCACCTGGTGAAAGAGCCCCGGCCGTACACGCGGGGCGACGGCGAACAGGTGTCCCAGATCGTCGAGCAGCGGCCCCAGCAGGTCAACGGCCGGGATCCCCACGTGGCGGGCGCGCTCGTTGAGGTGCCGGCGCACGATCTCGTCGACGAGGGTGTGGACGACGATCCCGTGCACCGCGACCGCCCGCTCGAGGACCTCGTTCACCTCCGTCTGCGAGCGCACGCGGTTGATGCGGTGCAGCACCACGTCCGCCTGATCGAACTGGAGCAGCGCGGCCCGCGCCATCTTCTCGACCGTGTCCCCAGTCCCGTCGCTGACGGCGAACACGTGAAAGCGCCCCGCCGCATCCGCCGCCGATGCCCCGCGCGTGGGAAGCGCATCGCCGGTCACGTCAGGCTCGCGTCGATGCGGCTCGCCAGCGAGGCGGCACCGAAGCCGTTGTCGATGTTCACCACGGCCACTCCGGCCGCGCACGAGTTCAGCATGCCGAGCAGCGCCGCGATGCCTCCGAAGCTCGCGCCGTAGCCAACACTGGTCGGCACGGCTACGACCGGTGCCGCGACGAGCCCCGCGATCACGGAAGGCAGCGCACCCTCCATCCCGGCCACGACGATCAGCACCGTCGCACGCCGCAGGACGTCGAGGCGGGCGATCACGCGGTGCAGACCTGCGACGCCGACGTCGTGCACGCGCTCGGTACGATGCCCCAGGAACGTGAGCGTTTCGCCCGCCTCCTCCGCCACCGGCAGGTCCGCGGTTCCGGCGCAGACGACCGCGACCGGACCGCGTCCCCGGGCCGCCAGCGCGCCCGAGCACACCGTGCGGCCGAGTGGATTGTGACGCCCGGCTCGCAGCGTGCCGACGAGACGCTGGGCCAGCGAAGGATCGACGCGCGTGACGAGCACGCGACCCTCCGTCTCCTCTATCTGGCGCGCAATCGCCAGCACCTGTTCGGCGGTCTTGCCTTCCGCCAGCACCGCTTCCGGCGCGCCCGTGCGGAGCTCACGGCCGTGATCCAGCAGCGCCACGCCGAGGTCCTGCTCCGGAAACGCGCGCAGCCGCTCGCACGCATCGGAGACGGACAGCTCCCCTCGGCGGACGTCTTCGAGCAGACCTTCGATGCGTGTTCGTCCCACGTCCCCCCTGCGCGCGAGCGCTGCACGTCACCGATCCTCAGCGAACTTCCCCGATCGTCCGCCTCGGAGCGCAGCGGCGGCCCCTCGCGGCGCAACATACCGGGCCCGGCGCGGGCGGGGCAAACCGCCCGCGCGTGTGCAGGGCAATGCCGCGCAGCAGTTTGAAAGTGGTCGAATCGGGGGGTATACTGGCGGACCCTCGGACCGGACCTTCTCGGGGAATCCCCTCCCTTGATCCAGCGAACGCGCCCGCGGTCGATCCTAGCGACGGGGGTGGTGGCCAGTCTGCTCGGCCTCCCGGTTGCCTCGCTCTCAGGTCAGGAGCCAGCGGCGACTCCGGACACAGCCGCTTCCGACACGGCGGCTCCCGCACCCGCCATGCCTCCGGTCCCCGCTCCGCCAGCCTACGTGGAGAGCGACGCCCCGACCGGCTACGAGGTCTCGCTGCATGGGGTCCAGGGCTTCGACATCGGCCACCTGAACCGCGTGGACGGCTGGCGGCCATCGTTCGGCCTGGCCCTCGCGAGCGTCCGCCCCAACGCGTTGCCGACCGTTGACCTGACCCTGGGCTTTCGCAGCAACCGGCCGCGGCGCCCGTGGTTCCGCGCAGGCGCGACCCAGATCCTCGCCTCACTCGATCGCATCGCGCTGACCGCCGAGGTCTATCAGGACACGCACACTCCCGATGGCTGGAAGATCGGGGATCGGGAGAACGACGCGTGGCTGTTTCTCACGCGCACGGATCTGAGGAACTACTACGGGGCCGAGGGCGCGCGCTTCTCGGCCTCGACCTCGGATCTCCGCACGCTGGGTTTCAGCCTCGCGCTGCTCACGGAGAAGAACCGTTCGCGCCAGCAGGACGGCTTCGTCACGCTCACGACGCTGTTCGGCGATGACGAGGACTTTCGACCGAACCCGCCGGTCGACGAGGGCCGGCTGACCTCGGCGACCATCGCCGCACGCGTCCTGACCGCCTCGACGCAGTCCCCTTCGCTGCGCGTGCCAGGCTGGAATCTGGCTGCAGAGCTCGAGCGCGGGGGCGAGGCGCTGGGCGGCGACCTCTCCTTCTGGCGTGGCATGCTCCACCTGCGCCGCTACAACCGCCTCTCGGAGCGGCACTGGCTGAACGCGCGCGTGTACCTCTCCGGTCCTGTCGCTGGAACCGCATCCCTGCCCCGCCAGCGGTTCACCTACCTCGGCGGCCCGGGCTCGCTGCCGGGATTCGACACGCTCGTGCTCGAAGGCGATCGCGCTGTGCTCGGAACCGCCGAGTACACCTATCAGCTACCGACCACCTCCTGGTCGGCGCCGGTCTTCCTGCTTTGGCAGCTGGAGATCTTCTCGGACGTGGGCAACGCGGTGGACGCATCGGACCGCGTCCAGCTGTACTCCAAACTGCATTGGGACGCCGGCATCGGCGTATCCGGCGTCACCGTGCTCGGCTACCTCGGGGTGTTCGTGTCGCAGCGGCTCTCGCACTTCGACGAGCGCTCCGACGGCCCGCGTGCGCTGTTCCGCCTGGGACGGAGCTTCTGAGGAAGCGCGGAGCAGTCGGCGACGGTCAGGGTCCGGCAGGCAGCCAGGCGCGCGCTCTGCGCTTCAGGGCAGCAGGACCATCCGTCGCAGCTCCTGCCTCCCTCCAGCCGAGAGCTGGTAGAAGTAGACCCCTCCCGGCAGGCGGTTCCCATTCGGATCCCGGCCATCCCATTCCACCTCGTGGAACCCCGGCGCCTGCACGTAGTCGACAAGCGTGATCACCGGCGCGCCCAGCGTGTTGTAGACGCGCAGCGTAACGCGGTCCTCTTCCGGGATGCGGTAGACGATGGCCGTGGTCTGACCGAACGGATTGGGCTGGTTCTGCTCGAGCGCGAAGCCGTTCTCGGCAGGAGAGGCTTCAGGCAGGGCCCCGCCGGGGAAGAGCGGACCGGCGTCCCGGGTCAGCACCAGGTACATGCCCGACAGGATGCCGACCCCAGCCAAGACCGCCAGTGGAATTCGCAGCGCGCGCACGGGCTAGCGGACGCGCTGGGTCACCCAGCCCGAGCCCAGACCTCGCGCGGCGAGACTCCGCAGCGCCTCCTCGGCCTCGGCCCGCGAGCCGAACCGCCCCAGCAGCACGCGCAGGACGGTACCGTCGCGCTGGATGGTGACCGGCTGCGCGG
>JACCXV010000431.1 GCA_013696835.1 Gemmatimonadota bacterium
GGCCCCTGCTGTCGTGCGTGACATTCCTGCGGGTCGTTTTCTCACCGGCGATGCTCCACGCTAACGAGCGGCGAAGGTTGGCGTCGTGTAAGGGCGGGCGGCTGCGAAATCCATGCTTCTTCCGCGAGTTGCCCCCACGGTCGGCGCTCGGGGCGCGCGCGGTCCGAGCCGCCGGCCCGAAGCTGCGGAGCGTGCAGGGTACATGCCACCAGGGTGGCCAGGCGTGAAGGGGCGCTTTTGACTTGAGCCGCGCGCGCCGTCTATGTTTGCGCCGCCCGCCGGCGGCCCCCTACGCGCGGGCCGGGCGCCCTCTCACCGGACCCGGCCGCCCCTTGGAAAACGCAGAGCGGATCCTCTACATCGTGCCCATCCTGCTCTTCTCGGTGGTGGTGCACGAGTACGCTCACGGCTACGTCGCAAACCGATGGGGCGACCCCACCGCCGCCTTCATGGGGCGCCTCACGCTGAACCCCCTTCCGCACATCGACCCCATCGGGAGCGTGCTCGTTCCCGCCGTCCTGCTGCTCGGCGGGAGCTTCATCTTCGGCTGGGCCAAGCCGGTACCCGTGAACCCCGACAACTACCGCAATCGGCGCTGGGGCGACGTCACGGTGTCGCTCGCGGGCCCCGCCAGCAACCTTCTGCTGGCCCTGCTCTTCACGGTCCTCTGGATCGTGTCGCTGCGCCTGATCGGGTACGATCCGGCGCTGGAGCAGGTGTTCCGCACGGCGATGATCCTGAACCTCATCCTGGCGTTCTTCAACCTTCTTCCGATTCCGCCTCTCGATGGATCGCACGTGCTGGCGAACTTCCTGCCTCGACCGCTCGCATACCGCTACCTGTCGCTGGCCCGTTATGGCTTCCTCATCCTGATGCTGCTGCTCGTCCTCGAGCCCTTCCGGCGCATCCTGCAGCTGGTGTACGTGCCCGTGGGAATCGTCGCCGGATTCCTGCAGGCTCTCGTGGCTGCAGCGGGGTGAACGGGGGATCTCCTCGCACGGGCGCAGAGCCGCGAGCGCCGGAGCCGTCCCTTCACGGTGACGAGAGGATTGCCCCGCCGCCGGAGCCGACGCGGGTCTTCAGCGGAATCCAGCCGTCCGGCTTCGTGCACGTGGGCAACTGGCTGGGGGCGGTGCGGAACTGGGTGGAGCTCTCGACGCGTCTCGACTGCTTGTTCTGCATCGTGGACTACCACGCGGTCACCGTTCCCTACGCAGCCGCGGAGATGCCCTCGCGCACCTTCGAGGCGGCGCTCACACTGCTCGCCTGCGGCCTCGACTCCGAGCGGGGCATCCTGTTCGTGCAGTCGCACGTGCCCGAGCACATGGAGCTCGCGTGGGTTCTCACCACGCTGGCGCCCATGGGCGAGCTCGAGCGCATGACGCAGTTCAAGGAGAAGTCCGAGGCCTACGGCGTACAGGCCGGGCTCTTCATGTATCCCGTGCTGCAGGCGGCCGACATCCTGCTGTACAAGGCCGACGGGGTCCCGATCGGCGAGGACCAGCTGCAGCACCTGGAGCTCACCCGGGAGGTGGCGCGGCGCTTCAACCGCGCGTGGGGCGAGACGTTCCCGGAGCCGCGACCGATACTCACCGATGCGCCGCGCATCCTGGCTCTCGACGGCAAGGGCAAGATGTCGAAGTCGCAACCCGAGCAGGCGATCGGCCTGCTGGACCCGCCGGACGTGATCCGCGCCAAGCTGCGCGGCGCGTTCACGGATCCCGCGCGCAAACGCCGTTTCGACCCCGGCAACCCAGACATCTGCAACATCTTCTTCCTGCATCACTTCTTCTCGGGCCCCGAGGATATCGCGCGCGTGGACCGCGACTGCCGCACCGCCGTGCTCGGCTGCTTCGAGGACAAGATGAACCTGGCGGAGCACGTGATCGACACGCTGGCGCCGATCCGCGAGCGTGCTGACGAGCTGCGTTCGGATCCCGCGCGCGTGCACGCCGTCCTCGCGGGCGGGGCGGAGCGCGCGAGCGCGATCGCGCGGGCCACGATGGACGAGGTGCGGCGCCGCATGGGACTGCGGGCATGACGGCGGGTTCATGGCACCCGCGGGAGGGCGCCGCCGCGGAGGGCTACGGCGTGCGCATCGACGACGTCAACTTCGAGGGTCCTCTCGACCTCCTCCTGTACCTCATCCGCAAGAACGAGATCGACATCGGCGACATCCCAATCGCGCGCATCACCGAGCAGTTCCTCGCCTGCCTGGACCGCATCTCGGCCGCCGACCTCGAGGCCGCCGGCGACTTCCTGCTGATGGCCGCGACGCTCATGCGGATCAAGGCCCAGATGCTGCTGCCGAGGCCGGACGGCCTGGACGAGGGCGATCTCGAGGATCCGCGCAGGGAGCTCGTGGCGCGCATCCTCGAGTATCAGCAGTTCAAGGAGATTGCGGAGCGGCTGCGCGACTGCGAGCGCGACGCACGGCGGCTGCATCCGCGCGGCGGGCCGAGCCCCCTGAGGGACGCCCCCCCCGAATCCGCCGAGCCGCTCCCGGAGCGGCGCGTCTCGCTCAAGGACCTGCTACGGGCGTTCGCGGCCGTCCTCGCCGCCCGCCCGGAGCGCGCGGTGCACCACGTGGAGGCCGTGCGCATCACGCTGGAGGAGCGACTTCAGCATGTGCGCCGGGTTCTCGCCGTGCGCGGGAGCCTGCCGTTCGGTGAGCTGTTTCCCCCGCAGGCTTCCCGGCTGGAGCTCGTCGTAACCCTGATCGCGCTGCTCGAGATGGTGCGCGCCCGCGAAGTGCGTCTGCGGCAGGAGGAGGCGTTCGGCGAGATCATGGTGTCCTCGCGAGAGCGCGCGGCGGGTGGGGAGGGCGGCCAGGAGGCGGCGGACGTGGCCGGGCATTTCATCGGGAACAATCCCGCGGACGGCTGGGCGCCTGCAGAGGAGGACGAATGGCTCTCGCCCTGAAGGCGATCGTGGAAGCGCTCCTCTTTGCCTCCGACGAGCCCCTGCCGTTGCACAGGCTCGCGGCGGTCCTCGAGGAGAGCTCGCCGGACGAGCTGCTGTCGGCAATCCGGGAGCTCAACGCCGGGTACGCGGCCGCGGGAGCCGCGCTCGAAGCGCGAGAGATCGGGGGCGGCTGGCAGCTCCTCACGCGGCCCGAGCTCGACCCCTGGATCGTGCGGCTGGCGGCGAGGCCGCCACGGGCCCGGCTCTCGCAGCCTGCCCTCGAGACGCTCGCGATCGTCGCGTACAAGCAGCCCGTGAACCGGATCGAGCTGGAGGAGATCCGCGGCGTCAACGTGGAGGGCGTGCTGCGCACGCTGATCGAGCGCGATCTCGTCACCGTCGTGGGCCGCGACGAGGGTCTGGGGCGCCCGCTCCTGTACGGCACCACGCCGGCGTTCCTCGCGTACTTCGGCCTGACCGGAATCAATGACCTGCCGCGCCTGGACGAGCTCGAGGTCTTCCTGGCAGAGCGTGACACCGGCACTGCGGCACCTCCGGCGCTAGCCGTGCCCGGGGCGGCCCGGGATGCCGGGGGCCCGCCGGATGAGTTCCTCCATCAGGAGGGCCCACGTCCACACGAGGACCCCCTGCAGGAGGCATCCGGCCGTGGGGACGGCTGAGGGCGACGGCGAGGGG
The DNA here is from genome assembly GCA_013696835.1 of Gemmatimonadota bacterium. Classification (GTDB taxonomy): domain Bacteria; phylum Gemmatimonadota; class Gemmatimonadetes; order JACCXV01; family JACCXV01; genus JACCXV01. The sequence goes on from JACCXV010000431.1 coordinate 3,601, forward strand.
ACGCGGCTCCAGAAGGTCCTCGCGCGCGCCGGAATCGCTTCTCGCAGGCGAAGCGAGGAGCTCATCCGCGACGGAAAGGTGCGGGTGAACGGCGTGCTGGTGACGGGGATGGGCCTGCGGATCGACCCGACGCGCGACCGTGTCACGGTCGACGGGAAGCGCCTCGAGCCCGGCGCCGCGGCGGAGCGTCACGTGCTGCTCAACAAGCCCCGCGGAGCCATCACCACCCGCAGCGATCCTCGCGGGCGGAAGACGGTCTACGATCTGCTCGACGCGACGGGGCCGCCGCTCATCTACGTCGGGCGCCTCGACCGCGACGCCGAGGGCCTGCTGCTCTTCACGAGCGATGGAGAGCTGGCGCATCGGCTCACGCACCCGAGCTACGGCGTGGCCCGGGAGTACCATGTGTGGGTGGACGGGCGGCTGGACGAGGTGCGCGTGCGGAAGGCCGCCGTTGGCGGAATGGAGCTCGAGGACGGGCGCACGGCGCCGTTCGAGCTCGCCGGTGGCGGGGGAGAGTGGAGCATCGTGCTGCGGGAGGGCAGGACGCACGAGGTGAAGCGCATCTTCGCGGCCGTGGGCGGGACGGTCGTGCGACTCCGCCGGGTCCGGCTGGGGGGCCTCCTCCTAGGGGATCTGCGGACCGGACGCGCCCGCGACCTGACGCCGGCGGAGGTGCGCTCCCTGCGGAGGGCGGTGGGTCTCGGACGGCGGGGTCGTACCGCTGGCCTTTGACAAGCGGGTCAGGCGCTCCGTACACTAGCCGGCCAGAAAGCGCAGCGCCGAGGGGGAAGGGCCGGGGGACGCCTCTTTCCGGAGAGGGCCATGGACTCCAGAGCCTCAGCCTCGCCGCCGGCGCCCGCACCACGCCTTCCCGACGCCTCGGGAGCGGACCGCTCGCTCGATCGACAGGTCTTCTACCTGCACGCGATCGCGCAGATCGGCCGTACGCTCGCGACCGTTGCCCGGCTCGAGCAGCTCCTGCCGCAGATCGCCGACTACTTCACCGAGCTCGCGGGCGTGGCATGGACCTGCGTCTACATTCGCGAGCCCGCCCTCGACAGGTACCGTCTCCGCGAGAGCAAGTTCGTGATCCCGGAGGATGGCTGGAGCCCGCCGGCGACTGTGCAGGAGGAGGAGCTCGCAGAGCTCTGGCGGTCGCGCCAGCCCCTGCCGCGCCGCGCCGCGGCACCCTTCGGTGACGGAAGCACAACGCGCTGGTTCCTGCCACTGTTCACCGAGGGGTCGCCGACGGGTTTCCTGCTGTTCGGTGAGAAGGTCCTGGGCGGAGAGATTCCGTCAGACGAGCGCGAGTTCCTGCATACCCTTGCCACGCAGGCGGCTCTCGCGCTGCGCCACGTCTCGATGCTGGACGACACGGCACGGCTGGTGGAGGAGCTCGAGGTGCTGAAGGAGGTCTCCGGCCTCTTCACGCGCAGCAGCGAAACATTCGCAGGCAGCCTGCAGGCCATGCAGTCCCGGCTGAAGCCCTACCTCGGGCTGGAGGACGGCATGCTCGTTCCGCTGCACGCCGACGTCGAGCACGTTGCGTTCGGCCTGGCAGCGGTCGACGCCGACGAGCTCGATCGCACGCGTCGCTGGGCTGCGCTGCTGCTGGCGGAGAGCGAGCGCGGAGCGCCACTGCAGCGCGGCGAGGTCGTGATCCTCCAGGGCATCGACGTCGAGAGCAGCTTCCCCGCCGAGTTTCGGCCCCCTCGGATGGCCGGGCGCTCCCTCGCGCTGGTGCCGGTCTTCTATGACGATCGACTGGCCGCCGTCGTTCTCCTGCGCGCGGGCGGCGACGCGCTGCTGCGCAGCTACCGTCGGCTGCTCCAGAACCTGTCTCCCACCATCTCGTCGGCTCTCCAGAAGGCCTGCGACCACGTAAAGCTCGAGCGTCTCGCGACCACCGACGGGTTGACGGGACTCTACAACCACCGCTTTTTCCACGACAAGCTGCAGCAGGAGTACCTGCGGGCCTACCGGCTGCGAGAGCGTCTGGCCCTGCTGTTTCTGGACGTGGACCATTTCAAGAGCGTGAACGACGCATTCGGTCACGTCTTTGGCGACCAGGTCCTCGCGCAGGCGGCCGAGGTGCTCCGGGCGACGGTTCGCGAGATAGACATCGTGGCGCGGTATGGAGGCGAGGAGTTCGCCGTGATCCTGCCGCAGGCCGGGTGCGAGGAGGCGACCGCCGTCGGTGAGCGTGTCAGGGCTGCCGTGGAGCAGGTGCTCCCGCTGCGGCTGGAACGCCGCGTCCAGCGCATCACGGTGAGCGTCGGCGTCGCGGCGTATCCGGAGACGGCTGCCACGAAGGAAAGGCTGGTAGAGGCCGCGGACCGCGGTCTCTACGAGGCCAAGCGTGCCGGACGGAACCGGGTCATGGTCGCTTCCGCGGAGCCGGCGGACGATCCGCGCCGGAGCGACACCGACGCGTGAACGCCGAGTGGGGAGGATGAGCGCGATGCGGATGGCCTGTCCCCGGTGCGACGAGAGCTACGCTCTGGACCCCGCCAAGATGCGCGCGCGAGCCGTGCGAACCGCGTGCCTGTCCTGCGGGGAACGGCTCCTGCTGCGGGTCGTGGATGGGGCACTCCCTGTGGGAACCTCCGCTTCGATCGGCGGAACGACGGGAGACGAGGGCGTCCCCTTCTGGAGCGAACCGCGGCCGACTGACGATGCCCTCCCGAACGTGCGAGGACCGTCGGCGCCGGTCACGGGCGAGCCGCAGCAGGCGCTGCTCCAAACCCCCCATGACCAACCGGTCCGGCCGCTTCACGAGGAACCGCCGCGGCCCGCCGCCTCTGCTCCGACCGCGGCCGTCTCGACGCGGCCTGCAGCCCCTTCGTGGCCGCCCCTGCCCCCCGCGCCCGTGGAAGGGAGTGGGGCGACCAGCCTTTCCCGAGCCGTCGCCCGTGCGGGGGGCGCGGCCGCGCCCCCTGCGGGCACCCTGGCCGAGTCGGC
>JACCXV010000018.1 GCA_013696835.1 Gemmatimonadota bacterium
GGACCGGACACGCGGCTCTCCCCAGCCGCGAAGCTGGAGCTCTCGCGCGCGCTCACCGCCCGCGCTCCGCCGCCACCGGCTCCCCCTCCGCCGCGAGGCGCTTCAGCAGGGCCTCGGGGGGCGCCTCCTTGACCTCGTTCACCGACACCGACGGAAGGATCTTGATGCCGATCAGGAAGTACATCAGAAACCAGGCGAACGAGCCTGCCGTGATCCCGTACTCGACCCAGGTCGGGCCCTTGTAGGGTCCCCAGGCAGCTGGCAGGTAGTCGTGCTGCAGGGACTGCACGATGATCACGAAGCGCTCGAACCACATGCCGATGTTGATGAAGATCGAGATCACGAACATGGCTGCGATGGAGCGCCGGACCTTGCGTGACCAGCAGGCCAGCGGCACGACCGAGTTGCAGATGAGCATGGTCCAGCCCGCCCACCAGTAGTCGCCTGAGACCCGGTCCCAGAAGGTCCCCTTCTCGAAGGGGCTCCCGCTGTACCAGGCCATGAAGAACTCGGTCAGGTACGCGTAGGTCACGATCGACGACGTCAGCACGATCAGCTTCGCCATGTTGTCGAACGTGTTGCGGTCCAGGTAATCCTCGAGCCCGAACCACTTCCGCAGGGGAACGACCAGCGTGATCACCATCGCGACGCCGCTGAAGATGGCGCCCGCGACGAAGTACGGAGCGAAGATCGTGGAATGCCAGCCGGGCACGATCCCCGCGGCGAAGTCCCAGGAAACGACGGAGTGCACGGACAGGACCAGCGGCGTCGCGAGCGCCGCCAGGAAGACGTAGCCGCGGTTGAAGTGCCGCCACTCGCGATCGGTCCCCTGCCATCCGAACGACAGCGCCCGGTAGAGCCGGTGGCGCCAGCTGCCGGGCTCGGCCGCGTCACGGGCGGCCGCGAGGTCGGGGATCAGCCCCATGAAGAGGAAGGTCGAGCTGATCGTGAAGTACGTGGAGACCGCGAACGTGTCCCAGATCAGCGGCGACTGGAAATCTGGATAGAGCATGCGGCTGTTCGGGTACGGGAGCAGGTAATAGAACTTCCAGATCCGCCCGAGATGGATCAGCGGAAAGAGCCCCGCCGTCATGACGGCGAACACCGTCATCATCTCCGACACGCGGTAGACGGACGTCCGCCAGCGCGAGCGGAACAGAAACAGGATCGCGGAGATCAGCGTGCCGGAGTGCGCGATCCCCACCCAGAAGACGAAGTTGGTGATGTAGACGGCCCAGTACACCGAGTTGGCGTAGCCCGTGACGCCGAGCCCGTTTCGGATCTGGTAGAGCAGACAGAAGATCCCGAAGGCCAGCACCGCGAGTACCACGGCCATCATCGCGAACCAGCCCGGCCCCGGGTTGGCGAGCGTGGCCAGGATGTCGCGGTTGATGCGCGCGAAGATCCGCGGGCGGGGGATGTCGCGCGCCAGCGTGGCCATCAATGGCTCCCGCCGTTGGGCGCGACGGGCGGTTCCTCGGTGCCGACGGAGCCCGCACGCTTCCCGCCGGCGGCCTCCTTCTCGGCCGTGCCGGGTCCGTGCGTCACGTCGCGCTCGCCGTGGCCCGCCGAACGGCGCAGCGGCCGGTCGGTGTCGACCACATCCGCGAGGTAGGTGATCGCGGAACGGGTGTTGAGGGAGGCCAGCACGCTGTAGCCGCGGCCGTTCAGCGCCTCGCGCCGAACGCGCGACTGTGGATCCCTCAGGTTTCCGAACACGATGGCCTGCGTCGGGCAGGCAACCTGGCAGGCGGTGACCACCTCGCCGTCGCGCACCTCGCGATCCTCCTCGCCGGCGTGGATCTTGGCCTCGCGAATGCGCTGCACGCAGAACGTGCACTTCTCCATCACGCCCTTGCTGCGCACGGTGACGTCGGGGTTCCACTGCAGGTTGAGCGAGTCGGCGACGGGGTAGTCGAAGAAGTTGAACTTGCGGACCTTGTACGGGCAGTTGTTGGCGCAGTAGCGGGTGCCCACGCAGCGATTGTAGACCTGCGCGTTGAGCCCATCGGGGTTGTGATAGGCGGCGTAGACCGGGCACACCGGCTCGCAGGGAGCCTGGCCGCAGTGCTGGCAGAGCATCGGCAGGTAACGCGCGCTGAACCCGCCCCCCCGGTTCTCCTCCTCCCAGTAGCGCTCGATCCGCAACCAGGTGAGCTCGCGGCCCTTCTCGCAGTCGTCGGGACCCACGACGTTGATGTTGTTCTCCATGTAGCACGCCGTGACGCAGGCGGAGCACCCCACGCACTTGGCCAGATCGATCGTCATTCCCCAGCGGTAGGGACTCTCGGGGGCGGCGTCTCCGGCGATTCGCTCCATCAGGCGTGCGCTCTCCGATTCCTCCGGCCGAGCCGCGGCCTCGCGCGCCTCCGGCAGGGACAGCGCCAGTGCGATGCCCCGCGACTCCTGGTGCGGGCTGCCCTGCATCTCGATCAGCCGCCCGGCCGCGGCCGAGGGACGCAGCGTGACACGGGTGCCGAACCAGGCGCGTCCCCCGGATACGCCATCCACGTCTGCCGGAAGCAGGACGATGGGGTTCGCGCCGCGGCCCTTCGCCGTGCGGCCGTACTCGGTGTGCCCCTGTCCGATCGGGATCGCCACCGTGTCGCGCCGGATCCCCGGATAGAAAAAGACGGGGACGTCGAGCGTGCCGTGCGGAGAGGTCACCGTGACCATGTCGCCGTGGCCGATCCCGAGACGCTTCGCGGTCTCCGGGTGCACCTCGATCCAGGATCCCCACACGGCCTTGCTCACCGGGTCGGGAAGCTCTTGCATCCACGGCCGGTTGGCGCCGCGACCGTCGTGGAAGGAGATGCTCGGGACCGCCATCAGGTGCAGGCCGTCCTCGTCCCCGTCGAATGGCGCGGGCTCGAACGTGAGCCCCGCCGCGCCCGCGGCCGTGCCAGGCTCTTGCCGGGCAACGGAGCCGCCCGCGCGGGGTCCAGCGG
>JACCXV010000189.1 GCA_013696835.1 Gemmatimonadota bacterium
ATGTGATGGATCTCGTGCACACCTTGTTCGAGTGGCTGGAGGCAAGGGCGCCGTCACGCTTTCAGGGCGTGCCGATCCCCGCCCTCTGCGGCGCGGCAGCCTCGCCCGCCGGTGACCCCGTGCCGCCCAGCACCCTGGAATAGACCGCCTCCACCCCTTCGGCCGTGCGCTCCCAGCTGTAGTTCTCCGCCACGCTCCGGCGCGCGGCCTCGCCCAGGCGGGACGCGAGCTCGCGATCGTCCAGCATCCGCAGGATGCCCCGCGCCAGATCCCCTGCGTCTCGCCCGCCCACGATCCAGGCGGTGTTGCCGTGCTGCAGGTGGGCCGCCGAGCCCTCGAAGGAGACGATCGGCGCGGCCGCCGCCATGTAGTTCATGAGCTTCTGCGGACTCCCGCCGCCGCTCGCCGGCCGCGGGTTGACCGTCACGTCCGCGGAGGCGAGGAGAGGGAGCATCTCCTCGAACCCCGCATTCACGACCTCGACCGCGTCGCGGATGCCGAGCTCCCGCGCCAGCGCCTCGTACGGGTCGAACCGGCCATCGGTCACGATCAGGAGCCGCACGTCGGGATGCTCGTCGCGCACCTGGCGGAACGCCCGCAGCAGCAGGTCGATCCCCTGATACGCAGCGGTGTTTCCCGCGAACACCACCGTCCGTCCCGGCGGGGCTGCCGCGGCCCGGCCGGCCTCCAGCAACGCCTGCTCCACCCCGTTCCCAACCACCGTCACGTCGTCGGGGGAGCATGCCCGGAGCTCGAGAAGCGTTGCGCGAATGCTCTCGCTCACCGCGATCACATGCGCGGCGCGTCCGGGGAGCCGGCGGTCGAGCACGGCGCCGACCGCGCCTTTCACGCGGCGGGTGAGACCCAACCGATAGAAGGGCAGCTCCGAGGCGAGGAGCGTGTGCGCGTCGTAGATCACCGGCGGCCGCCCGCGCGAGCGGAGTGACAGCCCGAGCACCAGGCCCTCGTAGTGGTGCGCGTGGATGACGTCCGGAGGATGGCTGCGCACGACGCTGCCGAGCTTCAGGCGCAGCAGCGCGTTCAGCAGAAGCAGCTTCACATACGTCGGCCCGGGGGACACGCGCCTGTAGGCAGGCACGGCGGGGATGCGGTGGATCCGGAAGGGCAGGTGACCGACGTCCTCACCGAGATGATACGTGACCACGTGCACGTCGTGCCCGCGCCTCCCGAGCGCCTCCGCCATGCGGAAGATCCGGATCGGCGTCCCGCGCGGCCACGGGAAGGGGCATGCGGCCACCATCACGACGCGGTAGCGCTGGCTCAGATCGCCCCCTCCGAGCTCGTCGTGTGATGCCCGGCGCTCGCTCCCCGACCTTCGAGGGTGCTGCTCACAGCCAGCCGCGCACGCGTTTCCAGTAGGCGGCTGCCATGCGATTCAACAGTGCCTCGACGCCGCGCTCGAGCCGCCCCTGCGCCAGGCGGCGCGTGAAAGGAAGCCTCCCACCGCGCAGGATCTCCCGATCGGGAACTCGCCTCGAGCGCTGAACTCGACGCCGGCGCGCGGCGAGATCGCCGCTGTGCCCCACCATCCAGCCTACCGCGCGCAGCCATTCGCCCGTCCAGCCCTTGCGCACGACGGCGACCAGCTGCACGACCTCGTATGTGAGCAGCATGGGGGCGAGCAACACGATGGTGCGCCCCGCGTAGGACTTGGCGAGGACCTGCCAGCGGTTGCAGATCGTGCCGTAGACACGCAGCGGCTGGAAGACGCCCGTGGTCCGCAGCGCGAGGCCCGGCGTACCGGCCCCATGGTAGCAGAGTGCGCCCGGTACCGACAGAAGAGCATGGCCGGCGAGGCGGGCGCGGACCCCGAAATCGTGATCCTCGTAGTGCATGAACAGGGCCTCGTCGAAGGGATCGGGCAGCGGCCAGCGGGCGCGATCGAACAGGAAGCAGGCCGTGACGACAGAGTCCACGTCCGAGGCCGGGGACGAGCCGTCGCCCGGCGTCGTGTCAGCCAGCGAAACGTCGGCCTCGTGCAGGGTCATGAGCCCGAGATAGTGGCAGCCGGCGCCGCTGAACTGGATCGTGCCCGGGTCGTCGGCGTAGAGCACGCGCGGCATGGCGACGGCCGCATCTGCGCGCTCGTCGAGCGCGCGCCCCAGGTGGCCGGCACAGGCCGGCGCGAGCACGACGTCGTTGTCCACGAACAGGACGCGCGCCGTGGACGCCTGCCGGAGACCCGCGTTGCGCGCGGCTCCGGGCCCTCCGTTCCTTCCGGTGGCGTGGATCCGCACGCCTGGGAAGCGGCTGCGGACCATCTCGACGCTGTCATCGGTGGAAGCGTTGTCCACGAGCAGGATCTCCACGAAGGCGTCGCTGGAAGCCGTCGCGGCGGCGAGCGTATCGGGCAGCGACTCGGCGCCGTTGTAGTTCACCACGCACAGCGTGACCCCGCCGCCAGGCCCCGCAGGGCTCACGTGAGCGGGCTCGGCCCTTGTCGTATCACCGACTTCAGATGATCTGCCAGCCGGATCGCGAGCGCGACGATCGTGAGCGTGGGGTTGGTGTATCCCGCCGTCGGAAAGACCGAGCTCCCGGCCGCGAACAGGTTCTTCACGCCGTGCACGCGGCAGTCCGGATCCACCACGCCCAGGCGCGGGTCCCGGTGCATGCGCGTCGTGCCCATGTGGTGCTTCCCCCCGGTGAGGGAGCGCGGCCCGTGCGGTCCGCCGTCCAGGTCGAGCTCCAGCCTGCCCTGCCCACCGGCCCGCAGAGCTCCGTCGAGGAGCTCCAGCGCCCGGCGCATGCTCGGGATCTCTCTACCGCTCAGGCGCCAGTCCAGGCGGACGCGGTTCTTGCCCAGCACGTCGGTGTCGCGGACGAGCGTGACGCGACTCTCGCGATTCGGTGGCGACTCGACGTAGGCCCGCACGCGAAGCCGCTCGATGGGTCCGCTCCTCGCGAAGGCCTTCCGCCAGAGCGCGATGCCCACCTGGTCCAGGTCGGTCAGGACATTGGCGAGCTGGGCCAGGGGACGCACGACCAAGCCACGGCCGCGCAGCCTCTCCCAGATCTCGAGTGCCGAAGTCACTCCCCGGGACGAGAACGCGTCATGCGCTTCGTACCGCGGGCGGAAGAACATCGCGGCGTTCAGCAGCCGCTCCTCGCGAAGCTTCGCCTCCGCGACGGCGAAGACGCCGCGCACGGCACTCCGGGCGGCCACTCGGGGTGATCCGCCGGGTGTCATGCTGCGCGGGAAGTAGAAGCCGAGGTCGACGTACGGATCGGCAGGAAAGAACGAGCCCGCGTCCACGAAGACATGCTCCATGAAGTACCGCCCCACCGCGTCGTGGGCGTTGGCGAGCCCCGCCTCGGACGTGCCCCGGGAGAGCAGCAGCAGGCGCGCGTTCTCGATCCCTCCGGCGGCGAGCACGAAGGTCCGCGCGGCGACCTCGCACCCCTTCCCGCTCAGCGTACGGATCACCAGGCGGGTGACGGCGGTCTGCGAGTCATCGACGCGCAGCTCGACGGCGTTCGCGTGCAGCAGCGTGCGCACGTTCGGCGCTCCCCGGATCCGCGAGCGGTGGACCCTTCCGAAATCGGTCGGCGGGCTGACGTGGAAGATGGCGTGCACGATCTCGCCTTCGGCGAGGGGTAGGGGACGCGCCTCGGGCGTGTGCCACGCGTCCGGTTCGTAGACGTAGGGCCCCACCTCGACATACGGGTGGGCGCGGGCGTAGAAGGAATCCAGGTGGGACTTGTTGAACGGCCAGCCGCTGCAGGGGACCCACGGGCGCTGCTCGAAGTCGATCGGATCGAGCGGCCGGCACCAGCCCGCCCACACGCGGGTCGTGCCGCCGAATCCCCCCATGCGCGTGGCTTCGAGCGGGAAGTAGGGCACACCGACGCTCTCTCCCCCGCTCAGCGAGCGCGGCTGCCGTTCCGCATCCAGTCCCCCGCTCTCGACGAGCAGCACGCGGAAGTCGGCTCCCGCGAGCTCGCAGGCGAGGGTGATGCCTGCCGCACCCGCGCCGACGATGCAGACGTCGGCCTCGAGGGTGGCGGCGTCGGAGAGCGTGCGGGCATCGATGAACAGCGGGCGCTCCTGGTGGGATTCCAGACCCTCTTGACCCGCTCCCGACTCCACCACGAGACTTGGGGCCGCTCCTCGTCTTTGCAAGCCATGGACCACCCAACGCCCTTGCGGCTCGGCTCGCTCATCCTAACGCCCCTGCGGCTCGCCCTCATCGCCTCTCTCCTGCTCGCGGGCGCCGGCTCGGCACAGGTCGATGCCGGCGACGAGCAGCAGATCCGGGCCCGGCAGCGGCTGATAGCGCACCAGAAGCACGCCGACGTCGTGGCAGCGAGTCTGCTTTCCGCTATGCCCGAGAGCTCCCGCCACAAGCCGGTGCCCTACCTGGGTTTGCACATCGCGGATCACAAGTCGGGGGAGAACGCGCTGCTGGGACGCGCGGTCGGGCTCTCGAAGCCCGAGCATCCATTCGTCTACGCGGTTGATCCGACCGGCCCGGCCGAGAAGGCGGGTATGCAGCCCGGCGACCAGGTGCTGGGGTTGGGCGAGGAGGCGGTCCCGGACGCCAAGCGCTTCCACAAGCTGGCTGCGAAGTCGGACCTTCGTTTCCCGCTGCGCATCGCAGTTCTGCGGGATGGTCGCGAGATGGAGTTCGAGCTGGCGGAGAGTCGCCGGCCCCGGGACCTGGAGGTCCTCGTGTTCGGCGACGGCGTGAACGTCAACGCATTCGCGCACCCCAAGGGCATCGTCGTGACGAGCGGAATGCTGAACTTCCTCGAGAACGACAGCGAGGTCGCGGTGGTGATGGGCCACGAGCTCGCGCACATCGTGAAGGGCCACTTCTCGACCAGCTACCGGGAAGGCTACTGGCAGCCGTACTTCTCGCAGGACCTGGAGAAGGAGGCCGACCGCTGGGGGCTGGAGCTGGCGCACCGGGCCGGCTTCAACCCCGAGGTGGGGGTGGCGATCTGGGAGCGGATGGATGCCGAGCTGCCGCGGCATCTGGGCGAGCAGTTCTTCGCGTCGCACCCTTCGACGCCGCAGCGGATCGCGACGGCGCGGAGGGTGGCGGAGGAGCTCGAGGCCTCCACTCGGGCGCAGGAAAGCGAACCCTAGTCCCGCTTCAGATCCGGGTCGGCGTACGTCAGCGCGGCGCGCGCCTCTTCGTCCAGCACCGCGAGCGCACGAGCGTAGATCGCGTCCACCTCGGCCGGCGAGTCGCCTACGGCGATCAGCCCGAGCCGCCCGCACTCCCCCATCGCGCTCATCATGTGGAAGACGACGCCGGTCTGCCGCGTCGGGTCGAAGTGCAAGCCGTGCCGCGCGACGATGTCGAACAGGTCCGCGGGCGTGAAGACGCGATAGAGCGGCGACTCGACGTGGTCGCTCGCCATGAAGAACTTCCGGCGCCCACCCGGCGCCGTGAAGGTGGCCGTCTCCGGATCGTAGGTGCCGTCCGTGAGGAACTGCAGCGTGAGGAAGGGGTGGGTCGTCCCGCCCTTCCGCAGGTTCAGCTCGATCGCGTACGGTTCCCAGCCGCCGTCGTCGGAGCGCACGACCACGAAGTCCAGGGCGAACCGCCCCAGCACGCCCTCCTTCGCCAGCCGCGCTCCCACCTTCGCCGCCTCGCGCGTGATGGCCGGCGCGTACTCGGGATCGGCCGGGAAGCGGCAGCCCAGGTAGCTCTGGCCGCTGGCGCCGCCCAGCACCTGGTCGTGCGTCGAGAGCAGCTCGATCTCGCCGAGCGGGTTCACGCGCAGCTGGACGCTCGGGCTGCGGAACTCGTGCCCCTGGATGCGCTCCTCGACGACCCCGCCGTGAATCGCGAGCTTCGCGAGAAAGCTCTCGCAGCCGAGCCCCGGGTGCTCGCAGCGCATGGCGCGCACGCGTGACGCGACGCCCTCCTCCGTTGTGGTGCCTTCAGTTCCATCCGCCGGAAGTCCGGCGAGATCGACTACCGCGTTGCCTTCGCCGGAGACGCCCTCGTTCAGCTTCACGATCACCTGCGAGAGCGCGGGCCTCCGCTTCCGCATCTCCGCGATGGCCGCGACGAGCTGCACCTCGGACGTGAGATCCTCCTGGCCCAGAGGGTGCAGCACCCCTTCCTCGGCGAAAAGCCGCCGGCAGCCGCTCTTGCTGCCGAGCGGGAGGAACTTCGGATCCGCACCGTACATCGGGATCCCCAGCCGCAGCGCGAGATCGCGCTCCAGCCAGGTGGTGATGAACGGCACCAGATGCGCCCGGCGCGGATCGGGGATCAGCGAGCGGATGTGCTCGATCAGGCGCGGGCGCTCGAGCAGCTTCCGGCTCAACGGCCGCGGGGAGCCGTCGAGCGGCGCGACGAGGAAGAGCCGCTGCCTGGCGTGGCTGGAGATGACGCCCGGCAGGAGATCGAGGTAGTAGTCGATGATGTTCGGCGCGATCGCCTGCGACGTGACGTAGACCAGCCGCGCGCGCGGCTGCCGGAGCAGCAGCAGCAGGAACAGGAAGCGCTCCTCGTAGGCCTGCATCTCCGCTCCGCTGAGCGCGATCTCGACGCTCATCGACGGCACGACGACGATCGTCTGCTCGTCCTGCGTCAGCGAGCGGATGGAAGCCCAGAGCGGAACGAGGCGCTGCTGGAGGCGATCGAAGCGGGCGGCGGCCTCCTCGGGCGCGAGGTCGAGTGGGGGGTGCGGGAGCGTGCCGGTCATCCGGCAGATTCCTGAGTCACGGCAGCTCGGTGAAGTCCGGTATCCTGGATCGTGGTGGCGGGAAGGATCACGGGCTAAGCTTGGCAGCGGCGATCCTTTCGTCCACCTCGCAGCAAGTGGCGCCCCTGCAATCTTCGAAGAGGCTCGAGGCGGGCCCCTTTCCCCTTGTCCGAGAGGCACCCGCGTGGAGGATCGAAGCGGACGGACGACGCTGAGGTTCCTGGCGGAACCGGCGCACGTGAACTTCGGGGGCAAGGTTCACGGGGGGGCCGTGATGAAGTGGATCGACCAGGCCGGCTATGCGTGCGCAGCCGGCTGGACCGGACAGTACTGCGTGACGGTCTACGTGGGCGGGATCAACTTCATGCGCCCGATCCTCGTCGGGGAGCTGGTCGAGGTTCGCGCCCGGGTCTGCTACACGGGCACGACCAGCGTGCACGTCGCGATCGACGTCCACGCCGGTGATCCACGCGGCGCCGCCTCCAACCGGACAGCAATTTGCGTGATCGTCTTCGTGGCCCTGGACAAGAACGGGCGCCCCACACCTGCACCCCCTTGGGTGCCGAGATCCGACCGAGATCGCTTCCTGGAGTCCTACGCGAAGCGCTTGGCCGAGTTCAGGAAGCTTCTGGAAGAGGAGGTGAAGGCAGCCCCCGCGTGAGCAGGAACCCGGCGCGATCCTGCCCAGCGGCTCACAGCCTTGCTCAAGCGTGGCGGAGGGCGCGAAGAGAGCCGTAGATTCTGCACGGAGTTCAAAGTGGTTTAATCTGGGAGGTGACGATGACGATGAAGCATGTGCCAACCGCCGCGACGGGTCTGCTGATCGGAGCGCTTCTGCTCCTGAGCACCGAAGCGTCCGCTCAACTGAACCAGAACGGCCTCGTGAAAAAGTTCACCTCGCAGGATGAGGTATCGAACTTCCTCTGCACGGGGGGAGTCGGTACGCCTGTGACGATCGCAGATCGTACGTTCACGCAGGGCGGGCCGAACACCAATGAGGTGCTGGTCACGTTCTCGGGCGTCTTCATCTCCGGGGGGGCCGGTGCCGACGAGGCCGTCCTCCGCGTGCTCGTGGGGAACACGGTTCAGGACCATTCCGGCGGCGGCGTTACGATCTACACCAACGACGACGACGCTCGGGAAGCGCACAGCTACACGTTCATCACGGACCCGCCCGGCATCCCTCCCGGGACCAACCGCAGGATTCGCATCCAGATGAGCTCCAACCTCACCGCCGGAGGCACCTGCGTGGACCAGCGCGCGCTGGTCATCCTGCACCAATAGGCGGGGGGG
>JACCXV010000070.1 GCA_013696835.1 Gemmatimonadota bacterium
CGGCGGCCAGCGCGGCCTCGCGTCCGCCGCGCACGCGGAAGGAGAGCATGCCGCCGAAGCGCTCCATCTGTGCGCGCGCGAGCGTGTGGCCGGGGTCCGATTCCAGGCCAGGGTAGTGGACGGCGGCCACCGCCTCGTGCGCGGCGAGCGCCCGTGCCAGTGCGAGGGCGTTGGCGCTGTGGGTGGCCATCCTGCAGCTGAGCGTCCGCAGGCCGCGCAGCACGAGCCAGGCATTGAAGGGAGAGAGCACGGCACCGAGAAGGTGCCGGATGCGGGCCACCCTGTCGTGCAGCGCGTCGCGCCTGGCGAACACCAGCGCGCCCCCCTGTACGTCGCTGTGCCCCCCCATGTACTTGGTCGCCGAGTGCAGCACGACGTCGGCGCCGTGCTCGATCGGACGCTGGAGGGCGGGCGTGGCGAACGTGCTGTCGACGACCAGGAGCGCGCCGGCTTCGCGGGCCAGGCGCGCGGAACCGGCGATGTCGGTGATGCGGAGCTGCGGGTTCGAGGGGGTCTCCAGCCACACCACGCGTGTGCCGTCGCCGACCGCCGCCCTCAGGGCAGCGGGTTCCGCGGTGTCCGTGAACTGCGCGCGCAGGCCCCACGCGGGCAGGAACTCGTGCGCAGCGTCGCGAAAGCCGTAGTAGACGTCCTCGGGAAGGACCACGTGCGCACCGGGTTCCAGCGCCTGCAGCAGGGCGATGCCCGCCGCCATGCCGGAGGCGAAGACGAGTGCGGCCTCCCCCCCCTCCAGCTCGGCCAGCGCCGTCTCGAGCTGCGACTGCGTGGGATTGGACTCCCGGATGTACGTGTGGCCGCCGCGCGGCCGGCCGGCAGGATCGCGCTCGAAGGTGGTGGAGAGATGCAGGGGGGGTGCGACGTCGCCCGTGGGCAGCAGCGCCTCGCGGCCGGCGTGCACCGCGCGCGTCTCGAACCTCATTGCGCGGGACGCCCCGTCGCGGCCGTGCCGGTCATCCGCCCGCGGGAGCCGATCCCCGCTGCGGGGGCGGGCTGCCGCGTGACGCGCCGGCGGCTTCTAGCCCCTCCCGCTTCCAGCCGCGGATGTAGTCCACGATGTCGCGCGTGGACGTGCCGGGGCCGAAGAGGCGCCCGGTGCCCAGCCGCTCCAGCTCGGCCATGTCCTCGCGGCTGATGATGCCTCCTCCCGTGACGAGGATCCGTTCGGCGCCCTCGGCGCGCAGCAGCTCCAGAACGCGCGGAAAGATGGTCATGTGCGCCCCAGAGAGGATCGAGAGCGCCACGACGTCCGCGTCCTCCTGGATAGCGGCTTCGACGATCATCTCCGGAGTCTGATGCAGGCCGGTGTAGATCACCTCCATGCCGGCGTCCCGCAGGGCGCTGGCCACCACCTTGGCGCCGCGGTCGTGTCCGTCGAGCCCCGGCTTCGCGATCACGACGCGGATGCGCTCCCCCGCCGGCCCAGCCGTGGGGCGCGCAGCGGGATCGAGCGCGTCGGGCTCGGTCATCAGAACAGCTGCGGCTCGTGCCAGTCGCCGTACTCGGCGCGCAGCACGTCCACGATCTCGCCCAGCGTCGCGTAGGCCTTGGCGGCGTCGATGACCGGCTGCACCAGGCTCTCCCCTGCCCGCGCGGCCCCGCGCAAGCGCGCAAGGGTCGCCTCGACGGCAGAGCCGTCTCGTTGCGCCCGCAGCACGGCGAGCCGCTCGCGCTGCGCCGTCTCGACCTCGGGAAGGATGCGCAGGATGGGGATCTCGATCTCCTCCCCGGCCTCCACGAAGTCGTTGACGCCCACGATGACCCGCTGCTTGCTCTCGACCTCGCGCTGATACGTGTAGGCCGCCTCGGCGATCTCCCGCTGGAAGAAGCCCTGCTCGATGGCGGCGACGACACCGCCCAGCTCCGCGA
Organism: Gemmatimonadota bacterium; assembly: GCA_013696835.1. GTDB lineage: Bacteria > Gemmatimonadota > Gemmatimonadetes > JACCXV01 > JACCXV01 > JACCXV01. The sequence continues at coordinate 1,888 of JACCXV010000070.1, forward strand.
TGCGCGCGAAGTAGTCCTCCGCCTGGCGCTCCAGGCCGTTCGTGAGCGACTCGACGTACCACGAGCCGGCCAGCGGATCGATCACGTTCGCCACGCCAGACTCGAACGCCAGCACCTGCTGGGTGCGCAGCGCGATCCGCACCGCCTTCTCCGACGGCAGCGCCAGGGTCTCGTCCATCGAGTTCGTGTGCAGCGACTGGGTGCCGCCCAGCACGCCGGCGAGCGCCTGGATCGCGACCCGGACGACGTTGTTCTCGGGCTGCTGCTCGGTCAGGCTCACCCCCGCCGTCTGGGTGTGGAACCGCAGCCGCAGCGAGCGTTCGTCACGCGCCCCGTAGCGCTCCTTCATGTGCCGCGCCCAGATGCGCCGAGCCGCGCGATACTTCGCGATCTCCTCGAAGAACTCGTTGTGCGCGTTGAAGAAGAACGAGAGCCGCGGGGCGAAGCTGTCCACGTCGAGTCCCGCCTTGATGCCCTCCTCGACGTACGTGAAGCCGTCCGCCAGCGTGAACGCCAGCTCCTGGGCGGCGGTCGAGCCGGCTTCGCGGATGTGGTAGCCGCTGATCGAGATCGGGTGCCACTGCGGCACGCGCTCGGAGCAGAAGCGCATCAGGTCCACGATGATCTTGAGGTGCGGCGCCGGGGGAAAGATCCACTCCTTCTGCGCGATGTACTCCTTGAGGATGTCGGTCTGCAGCGTCCCGCGCAGCTTCCCGTAGGGCACCCCGTGCTTCTCGGCCACGGCCAGATAGAAGGCGAACAGCACCAGAGCCGGGCCGTTGATCGTCATCGACGTGGACACTCGCTCCAGCGGGATGCCCTCGAACAGCCGCTCCATGTCCTGCAGGGAGGAGATTGCGACGCCGCAGATCCCGACCTCGCCCTCGCTCCGCGGGTGATCCGAGTCGTAGCCCATCAGCGTGGGCATGTCGAAGGCCACGGAGAGCCCGGTCTGCCCCCGCTCCAGCAGGAAGTGGTAGCGCTGGTTCGTGTCGCTCGCCGACCCGAACCCCGCGAACTGCCGCATCGTCCACAGCCGGCTGCGATACATCGACGCGTACGGCCCGCGCGTATAGGGGTAGGACCCCGGCATGCCGAGGTCGCGTCCGTAGTCCAGCTCGACATCCAGCGGGGTGTACACGGGCTCGACCTGGTCGCCCGACATCGTGGTGAAGGCGACGTCGCGCACCGGCGTGGCCTCGGCGGCCGCGCGCCAGCGCTCCTTCGCGAGCCCCACGGCCTCGCGCCCGCCGGTGTCTCCCCGCGGGCCCGGACGCCCGTTGGGACCGCTCGCGCCAGGCGCTGGCACACCCGGGGCC
>JACCXV010000116.1 GCA_013696835.1 Gemmatimonadota bacterium
GGCCTCGCGGTCGATCGCGCGCATGGCCGCGATGAACGCGTCGAGCTCGTCCCGCGACTCCGTCTCCGTGGGCTCTATCATGAGCGCCTCGGAAACGATCAGGGGAAAGTACGTCGTGGGCGCATGAAATCCGAAGTCGAGCAGGCGCTTCGCGATGTCGAGCGTCTTCACGCCCTTGCGCTTCTGACGGTCGCCGCTGAAGACCACCTCGTGCATGCAGGCGGGGCCATAGGGCAGCTCGTAGATATCGGCCAGCCCGTGGCGAACGTAGTTCGCGTTGAGGATCGCGGTCTCCGCGACCTTCCGCAGTCCCGCGGCGCCGTGCATGCGGATGTAGGTGTAGGCCCGCACGTGCATGCCGAAGTTGCCGAAGAAGCCGTGCACCCTCCCGATCGAGTGCGGCCGGTCGTGATCCAGGTCGAAGGTGCCGTCAGCGCGCCGGATGACGGCCGGCGTGGGCAGGAAGCGCTCCAGGTGCGCGCGGACCGCCACCGGTCCCGACCCGGGCCCGCCGCCGCCGTGGGGCGTCGAAAACGTCTTGTGCAGGTTCAGGTGACAGACGTCGTAGCCCATGTCCGAGGGGCGGGCGATCCCCAGCAGCGCGTTCATGTTCGCGCCGTCCATGTACACCTGGGCGCCCACGTCGTGGCACATGGACGTGATGCGCAGGATGCCGCGCTCGAACTTGCCGAGCGTGTTCGGGTTGGTGAGCATGAGCGCGGCCACCTCCTCGTCGAGGTGCCGCCCGAGCTCCTCCGGGTCCACCTGGCCGCGCTCGTTGGAGCGCAGCGTGACGACCTCGTAGCCCCCGATCACGACGGTCGCCGGGTTGGTGCCGTGGGCGGAATCGGGGATCAGGACGCGCTTGCGAGGATTCCCCAGGGCCTCGTGGTGCGCGCGGATCACGAGCAGTCCAGTCAGCTCGCCCTGCGAGCCCGCCGCAGGCTGCAGCGTGATCGCGTCGAAGCCGACGATCTCCTTCAGCATCTCCCCCAGCTCCCACATGAGCTCGAGGGCTCCCTGGACGGAGCGGGGGTCCTGGGCGGGGTGCAGCTGTGCGAAGCCTGGCAGGCGCGCCACGTCCTCGTTGATCTTCGGGTTGTACTTCATCGTGCACGACCCGAGCGGATACATGCGCTTGTCGACGTGGTGGTTGCGGATGGAGAGCCCCACGAAGTGCCGCACCACTTCGCTCTCGGCAACCTCCGGGAGGGCGGGCTCGACGGAGCGCAGCAGCCGGCTCTCGACGACCGAGGCGGGGTCCACCTCCTCGACGTCCGGCGGCGGGAACGTGACGCCCTCGACGCCCGGTCGCGAGCGCTCGAAGATCAGCCGCGGAGAGGGAGGGAGGGACGGCGGAGCCGCCGGCTCGCCGATCCGCCACTCCTCGCGGGTCTGCCTGCCGGGATCCACGGCCGGCTCTCTCAGAACTCCAACGTCTCGCCGGGGGCGAGCACATGGCAGCGGTGCCCGGCCTCCTCCACACGACGCTGGAACTCGCCGGCGTCCTGGCGGATCACGTCGAACGTGTCGAAGTGCATCGGCACGACGAGCCCCGGCCGGATGAACTCGACGGCCTTGAGCGCGTCGTCGGGCCCCATGGTGTAGTTGTCGCCGATCGGCGCGAGGAGCAGATCCACGCGGTTCAGCTCACCCACGAGCCGCACGTCGGCCGTGAGCGCGGTGTCGCCCATGTGGTAGACCAGCTTGCCCTCCACGCGATAGAGGAAGCCTACCGGGTTCGTGCTGAACGCGGGGTCCGCCTCGAAGAGGCTGCCGTGGGCAGCGGGCACGAGCTTGACCCATCCGAACGGGAAGTCGTGCGCGCCGCCCGTCGCCATGCCGTGCGCCGCCACGCCCTTGCTCTCGCACCAGCTCGCGATCTCGTAGGCGGCGACCACGGTTGCGCGATGCTGGCGCGCGATCGCCAGCGTGTCCCCGAAGTGATCGGCGTGGCCGTGCGAGACCAGGATCGCGTCCACCTGCCCCACGTTCTCGGGCGCCACGTCGGCGCGCGGGTTGTCCTTCAGGAACGGGTCCAGGATCACGCGGCCATGGGTGGATTCGATCACGAAGCAGGAGTGGCCGTGATACTCGAGCGTGGCCATGTCAGCTCGCGAAGCTCGTCAGGAGGGCCACGAGCCGGTCGATCTCGTCCCGCGATCGCCGCTCGGTCACGGCGACTAGCAGAGCACGCTCGGGGTCGAAGCCCGCCGCCTCGATGCCTGCAGCCTCGGGAGCGGCGTCCAGCGGGATCCCGGCGAGGATGCCAGCCCTGCGGCCCTCGCGGCAGATCAGGGAAGGCTCGACCGGGGTCCGGACGGCGAACTCGTTGACGAACGGCGCGTCGAACCACAGCCCGAAGCCGGGAATCGCCGCGATCCGCCTCGCAGCGTAGTGCGCCTTCTGAAACGAGGAGCGCGCGGCCTGCAGGAAGCCCTTCTTGCCGACCGCGCTCAGGTAGATCGTCGCCGCGAGTGCGTTGAGTCCCTGGTTCGTGCAGATGTTCGACGTCGCCTTCTCGCGCCGGATGTGCTGCTCGCGCGTCTGGAGGACCATCACGAAGGCGGTGCGTCCGTGCGTGTCCACGCTGCGGCCGATGATGCGCCCGGGCATCTGGCGGATGAAGCGCTTGCGGGCGGTCAGGAAGCCGAGGTACGGCCCTCCGAAGGACAGGGCGTTTCCCAGGCCCTGCCCCTCACCGACGACGATGTCGGCACCCTGGCGCCCCGGCGCCTCGAGGACGCCGAGGGCGAACGGGTCGGCCGACACGACCAGCAGCGCACCGGCCGCGCGGGCGACCTCGGCGAGCGCGGGCACGTCTTCCACGACTCCCAGGTAATTGGGCGACTGTACCAGGACCGCCGCCGTGTCGCGGTCGAGCAGGGCCTCAAGAGCCGCGGCGTCGGTTCGACCCTGGCCGTCGAGCGCGGTCGTCCGCAGCGGCCGGCCCACCCCGCGGTTGTACGTGGCGACCACGCGCACGTGCCCCGGGTGCAGGCCGCCCGAGAGGACCAGCCCGCGGCGCCGCGTGATGGCGGCCGCCATCAGCGAGGCCTCCGCGAGCGCCGATCCGCCGTCGTAGACGCTCGCGTTAGAGACCTCCATCCCGGTCAGCTCGCAGAGCAGCGT
>JACCXV010000165.1 GCA_013696835.1 Gemmatimonadota bacterium
CCTTGGCCCCTTCCGCGGCGGCCGGAGCGGGAGCCGGCGCCACCTGCGGCGCCTCCGCGACGGCTCCCCCTCGAGCTGCCTTGCCGCCGCGACCCTTGCGACCCTTGGCCGGAGGAGCGGCTGGCTCACTGGCGCCCGCAGCTTCCGCGCCCCCGGCGCCTCCCTCACCCTCATCGACTCCAGTCGACACGGCGGCCGCCTCTGCGGCACCTCCACCACCCGCATCCCCGCCTCCCGCAGCACCTGCATCTCCGCTTCCTCCCGTACCCGCGCCCGCTTCGCTGCCGGCAGCGGGCTCGAGCGAGGGGTCGTCCGAGCGGATCCCGGCCAGCGTGACGCCGTGAACGTCGTCGATGACCTGCCCCGTGACATGCTTGAGGCTGCGGCTCACCGCCAGACGCGGCCGCTCCTGCGTGCCCGTCACCTTGCGCCGGATGCGCGCGTGGCGGCGGCGGCGCATCGCCTCTCGCCTGTTGACCTTCGTGCCGCCTGCCTGCTTCATCGGGTGCCTCCCCCTCGATCCGTTGCGGCGCCTGGCGGGCTACTTGCCCGCGGTCTTGCCGGCCTTCCGGCGCACCTGCTCGCCGGCGTACTTGATGCCCTTTCCCTTGTACGGCTCCGGCGGGCGGAACTTGCGGATGATCGCCGCCGTCTGGCCCACCGCCTCGCGATCCGTCCCCCGCACCTCGATGGCCGTGGGGGACGGCGTCGCCACGTCCACCCCCGCGGGCGGCGTGTACTCGATGGGGTGCGAGTAGCCGAGCGTCAGGACCAGGCCGTTGCCGCGCTTCTCGGCCTTGTAGCCCACGCCCACGATCTCGAGCCGGCGCGAGAACCCCTGGGTGACGCCCTCCACCATGTTTCGGATGAGCGAGCGCACGAGGCCGTGCAGGGCGCGCTGCCCGGAGGCCCCCTCATCGGTGCGCTGGACGGCGACCGACCCGTTCTCCTGCACCACCCGGATGCCGGCCGGCACCTCGCGCTCGAGACTCCCGAGCGGACCCTGCACGCGGATGCGGCTCCCCTCGATCCGCACCTCCACCTTGTCCGGGATCGGAACCGGGACCTTGCCTATGCGGGACACGCCGACTCCTCCTTTTGAGCACGGGATCGCATCCGGGCGTCGCTGCCCCTCACCACACCAGGGCGACGACTTCGCCGCCCACGCCCGCCTGTCGCGACTGGGCATCCGTGAGCATGCCCCGCGAAGTCGACACGATCGCCATGCCCATCCCGTTCTGCACCCGCGGCAGGCCCCCGGCGCCGCGGTAGACGCGCCGCCCGGGCGTGCTCACCCGCTGCAGCCCGCGGATCGTGGGCTCGTTCTCGGCGAAGTATTTGAGGTACACGCGCAGCTGCGACTGAACCCCCTCGCCGATCACCTTGTAGTTGGCGATGTAGTTGTTCTCCTGCAGCAGGCGCGCGATCTCGAGCTTCGGCCGGCTGACGGGCATGTCCACCTTCTTGTGCTTGGCGGTGCCGGCGTTCCGGATCCGGGTGAGCATGTCCGCTATGGGATCGGTGTGCATGCCTGGGCTCCTCCTCTTACCAGCTCGACTTGCGGACGCCCGGGATCATCCCCGACAGGGCGAGCTCGCGAAAGCAGATGCGGCATAGGCCGAAGTCGCGCAGGAACGCGCGCGAACGGCCGCACCTCTGACAGCGCGAGTTGAATTGAACCTTGAACTTGGGCTTCCGCTTCTGCTTCTCGATCAGGGCTTTCCGTGCCATCGCGCTCCGTTGGGTTGATGGGGCTGCGGCTCAGGCCGCCGCCTGGTCCGCGTCCGCCTGGTCCGCCTCCGCCGTGGCCGTGCGGCGCCGGAAGGGCATGCCGAACTCGCGCAGCAACGCGAAGGCCTCGTCGTCCCGGCCGGCGGTCGTGACGAACGTGATGTCCATGCCGTGCACGCGCTCGACCTTGTCGTAGTCGATCTCGGGGAAGATGATCTGCTCCTTCACCCCGAGGGTGTAGTTGCCACGCCCGTCGAACGAGCGGCCGGGCACCCCGCGAAAGTCGCGAATGCGCGGGATCGCCACGTTCACGAGCCGATCCAGGAACTCGTACATGCGGCGTCCCCGCAGGGTCACGGAGCAGCCGATTGGCACCCCCTCGCGCAGCTTGAAGTTCGAGATCGACTTCTTGGCGCGCCGGATCGCGGGCCGCTGACCGGTGATCGTCGCCAGCTCGGTCACCGCCGCGTCGAGCGCCTTCGGGTTGTCCACCGCCTCGCCCATGCCGCAGTTCACCACGATCTTCTCGAGGCGCGGAACGGCGTTCACGTTCGCGTAGTCGAACTCCTTGCGGAGCCGGTCGCGGATCGTCTGGTTGTACAGGTCGTGCAGTCTGGCCATGTGCCGCCCGCCTCCGGGGTCCTGCGCTGGTTCGCTACTTCCCGCCGGACGGCAGGACCTCGCCGCTCCGGCGCGCCACGCGATCGCGCGTGCCGTCCTCGTTCACGCGTGTGCCCACGCGCGTCGCGCGTCCGCCGCGCGGATCCACCAGCATCACGTTGGACACGTGGAGCGCGGCCTCGCGCTCGACGATGCCGCCCTGGGGATTGGCCTGGCTCGGCCGGCTGTGCCGCCGAATGAAGTTCACGCCCTGCACCACCACGCGCTGCTTCTCGCGCACGACGCGCAGGACCTTGCCGCGCTTGCCGCGGTCCTCTCCCGAGATCACGACCACGTCGTCGCCCTTGCGCAGCTTCATCGCACCTCCGCCGGCGCCGTGCCTCGCGGCCGCCTCACAGCACCTCCGGGGCCAGCGAGACGATCTTCATGAACCGCTTCTGGCGCAGCTCCCGCGCGACGGGGCCGAAGATGCGCGTCGCGCGCGGCTCGAACTGGTCGTTGATGATCACCGCGGCGTTCTCGTCGAAGCGGATGTACGAGCCGTCCTTGCGCCGCGTCTCCTTGGCCGTGCGCACCACGACTGCCTTGGCGACGTCGCCCTTCTTCACAGTCCCCGTGGGCAGCGCGTCCTTGACCGCGACCACGATCACGTCGCCGAGGCCCGCGTAGCGCCGCTTGGTGCCGCCCAGGACGCGGATGCAGAGCGCCCGCTTGGCCCCCGAGTTGTCGGCGATCTTGAGCATCGTCTCCTGCTGGATCATTTCGCACGCTCCAGGACAGAGACCAGGCGCCAGCGCTTCTCGCGGCTGAGCGGCCGCGTCTCCATGACCTCCACCCGATCCCCGATGCGGCAGGTGTTCTCCGCGTCGTGCGCCTTGATGCGGGTCGTGCGCCGCAGGCGCTTCTTGTAGAGCGGGTGCTCCACCGTCGTCTGCAGCGAGACGACGATCGTCTTGTCCATGCGGTCGCTCACGACCATGCCCTGACGCACCTTCCGCGCGCGGCGCGGGGGCGTGCCCTCGGCGGTCTCCGGACGGTCGGCGGACTCCAGCCCGGCCTCGGATCTATCCATTCGACTCGCGCTCCCTCAGGATCGTCCTGCAGCGAGCCAGGTCCCGCCGCAGCTTGCGAATGATGATCGGACTCTCCAGCTGGTGGGTCACGTTCTGGAGGCGAAGCTTGAACAGCTCCTCCTCCAGGTCGCGAACCGTCTGGCTCAGCCCCTCCAAGTCCATGTCTCGCAGCTCGGCGGCCTTCATGCTTCCGTCCCCCCCCGGGTCAGGAAGCGGGTCTGGATCGGGAGCTTGGACGCGGCCAGCTTCAGCGCCTCGCGCGCGATCTTCTCGGGAACGCCCTCGAGCTCGAAGAGGATCCGCCCCGGCTTCACGACGGCAACCCAGTACTCCGGGTTCCCCTTGCCCTTGCCCATCCTCGTCTCGGCCGGCTTCACCGTCACCGGCTTGTCGGGGAAGATCCGGATCCAGACCTTGCCGCTACGCTTGATGTGCCGCGTGAGCGCGACGCGTGCGGCCTCGATCTGGCGGTTCGTGATCCAGGCTGGCTCGAGCGCCTGCAGCGCGAACTCGCCGAAGCTCACCTCGCTGCCGCGCTGGGCGGCCCCCGTCATGCGCCCGCGCTGCTGCTTGCGATACTTGACCCGCTTCGGCAGCAGCATCCGCTAGCCCCGGCCGTCCCCGATGCCGCCGGCCGTGGCGAACGTGCGCGGCGCCTGGTCGATCACCTCGCCCTTGAAGATCCAGACCTTCACGCCCACGGTGCCGTACGTCGTCTTCGCGGTGCTGCGGGCGAAGTCGATGTCCGCGCGGATCGTGTGCAGCGGCACGCGGCCCTCGTGGTACTGCTCCGAGCGCGCGATCTCGGCCCCTCCCAGGCGGCCGTTGCACCCGATCTTGATCCCCTCGGCGCCCATGCGCATGGTGGAGGTGACGGCCTTCTTCATCGCCCGCCGCGAGCTGATCCGCTGACCGAGCTGGAAGGCGATGTTGTCGGCGACCAGCTGCGCGTCGAGCTCCGGGCGCTTCACCTCCTCGACCTTGATCGAGATCTCGTCCTCCGACAGCCTGGCGAGCTCGTCCCGGAGCTTGTCCACCTCGGCTCCCTTGCGCCCGATCACGACCCCCGGGCGCGCGGTATGGATGATGACGGTCACGCTCTTCGGCTTGCGTTCGATCTCCACGCGGGAGATCGCCGCGTGGCTCAGGCGGCTGCGCAGATAGTCCCGGATGCGCTCGTCCTCCTTGAGCAGCTGCGGCATCGTCGTCCCGCGCTGCGGGTACCAGCGCGACTGCCAGTTCTTGACGACGCCCAGGCGAAAGCCGATCGGATGTGTCTTCTGTCCCACGTCTCCTGCCTTTCGTTCGGGGAACGTCCCGGGCGCGCCCGGACCGCCACCGGGGAGACCCCGGCTATCTCCATGAAGTGCCGGGCTAGTCCTCGTCCGGCAGCCCGACCACCACGGTCACATGGTTGCTCTGCTTGCGGATGCGGAACGCCCGGCCCATCGCCCGCGGCCGGATGCGCTTCAGCCGGGGCCCCTCGTCCACGTGGATCCGCTTGACGACCAGATCCTCCACGCCGATCCGGCGGCTCTCGTCCAGGTCCAGCACGTTGTGCACGGCCGAGCGCAGCGTCTCGCGAATCGAGCGCACCGCCGCCTTGGGCGTGAAGTCCAGGATCGCGTAGGCCTCCTCGACGGGCTTCCCGCGGATCAGCTCCGCCACCTGCCGCGCGCGGCGCGGCGAGCCGCGCACGAAACGCGCGATGGCCCGGCCCTCCATCAGCCTCCACCACCGGGCAGGGACGCCTTCTTGTCCGCCAGCTTGCCGCCGTGGCTGCGGAAGAGCCGCGTGGGGGAGAACTCGCCCAGCTTGTGACCGACCATGTTCTCCGTCAGGTACACGGGGATGAACTTGTTACCGTTGTGCACCGCGACCGTGTGCCCCACGAACTCGGGGATGATGGTCGCCGCCCGCGCCCACGTCTTGATGACCCGCTTCTCTCCGCGCCGGTTCATGTCCTCGATCTTGCGACGCAGGTGGTCGGGAACGTGCGGGCCCTTCTTGATCGACCGTGTCATTTGGAACCTCGGCGGCGCACGATGTACTTGGACGTGGTCTTGCGCTTCTTGCGAGTCTTGTAGCCCTTGGTCGGCTTCCCCCATGGCGTCACGGGATGGCGGCCGCCGGAGGACTTGCCTTCGCCACCGCCCAGCGGGTGATCCACGGGGTTCATGGCCACGCCGCGCACCGAGGGGCGGACGCCCAGCCAGCGCGACTTCCCGGCCTTGCCGATGCGCACCTTCTCGTGGTCGAGGTTTCCCACCTGGCCGATCGTGGCCTGGCTCCCCACGGGTACGAGGCGCGTCTCGCCCGAGGGCAGGCGCAGGGTGGCGAACGCCCCCTCGCGTGCCATCAGCTGCACGCCCGACCCCGCGCTGCGGGCGATCTTGCCGCCGCGGCCCGGCTGGAGCTCCACGTTGTGCACGGTAGTGCCCATCGGAACGTCGGAAAGCGGCATCGCGTTCCCCGTGCGGATGTCGCTGCCAGGCCCGGAGACGATGTCCTGCCCGACCTGCAGGCCGTCCGGAGCCAGGATGTAGCGCTTCTCCCCGTCGCGATAATGGATGAGGGCGATCCGCGCCGAGCGGTTCGGGTCGTACTCGAGCGCCGCCACCCGGCCCGGGATCCCCGCCTTGTCGCGCTTGAAGTCGATGCGGCGGTACTGGCGCTTGTGGCCGCCGCCCTGGTGCCGGACCGTCACGTGCCCGTGGTTGTTGCGGCCGGCGCGCTGCCGCATGGGCTCGAGCAGCGAGCGCTCCGGCTCCTTCGGCGTGAGCTCGTCGAACGTGAGCACCGATCGGTGCCGCGACGCGGCGGTCACCGGCTTGAACTTCTTCACGGCCATCTCGCCCGCCTACACGTTGTCGTAGATCTGGATCTCGTCACCCTCCTTCAGGGTGACCACGGCCTTCTTCCAGTCGGGGCGCCGGCCGCTGAAGCGGCCCATGCGCTTCACCTTCCCCATCGCCCGCATCGTGCGCACCTGCAGGACGGTCACCCCGAACAGCCGCTGTACGGCGGCCGCGATCTCGGGCTTCGTGGCGTCCCGGTCCACCTCGAAGCTGTACTGGTTCGCGGCGCCCTGCTGACCGGACGACTTCTCGGTCGTGATCGGCCGGCGGAGGATGCGATGCAGGCGCTCCACGCTACTCCGTCTCCGCGCCCGCGCCGGAGGCGAGCCAGCCGAGTCCTCCCTCGAGGGCCGCGGTCTCGATCAGGACCACCGACGCGCGAATCACCTCGTACGCCGTCACGTCCTTCAGCTGCTTCAGCGTGAGGCGCTCGATGTTGCGCCCCGAGAGGTGGAGGTTCTCGTCGTACCCGGCCGTGAGCAGGAGCACCGCGCGTCCGTCAGTGATCGAGCCGAGCGCGCGCGCGAGTCGCGCGGTGCGCGGGCGGTCGAACGGGTCCAGCGTGACGGCGAAGAGCGCGTCTTCGTCGAGCTTCTGGCGCAGCGCCGAGCGCAGCGCCAGACGACGCAGGCCGCGAGGAACCTTCTGGCGGTGGTCGCGCGGATGCGGCCCGAACGTGATGCCGCCGCCGGTCCAGATCGGCGACTTCCGCGTGCCGGCGCGCGCGCGTCCCGTTCCCTTCTGGCGCCACGGCTTCGCCGTCGACCCGGACACCATGCCCCGCGTCAGCGTGGCCGCCGTGCCCTGCCGCTGGTTGGCCTCGTAGGCGCGCACCGCCTGATAGAGCGCCCCGCGGCTCACGCGCTCGGCGAACCACTCGTCCGGCAGCGTCACGGGTGCGCCCTGCGCGCCGCTGAGATCGTAGCCCGGGACCTGCGGCATGTCAGCCCTCCGCGCGCCGGCGGGCCGGCGCCAGCGTGACCTTGACCAGCTTGTTGCGCGAGCCCGGCACCGCGCCCTTCAGGTACAGCAGGTCGCGCTCCCCGTCCACGCGCACAACCGTCAGGTTTCGCATCGTGCTGCGCTCGTCGCCGTAGTGCCCGGGAAAGCGCTTGTTCTTCCAGACCTTGGAAGGGTCCGCCGAGGAGCCGCTCGAGCCCGGGATGCGGTGCGTGTTCTTCGTGCCGTGGGTGTCCGAGAAGCCGTGGAAGCCGTGCCGCTTCATGGCGCCGGCGAACCCGCGCCCCTTGCTGCGGCCCTCCACGTCCACGGTGGCGCCCGGCTGGAACACGTCGGCCGGCGCGATCCTCTGGCCCGGCTGGAACCGGCCAGCCTCGTCCTCTTCCACGCGAAACTCCACCAGCGTGCGCAACGCGGGGAGGCCGTTCTTCTTGAGGTGCCCCAGACGCGCCTTCGTCAGGCGCTTCTCCAGCGTCTCGCCGAAGCCGACCTGCAACGCGGTGTACCGCTCGCCCTCGCGCGTGCGGACCGCCGTGACCCAGCACGGGCCGGCCTGCACCACGGTGACGGGCACAAGGTTGCCGCGGTCGTCGAAGACCTGGGTCATCCCGAGCTTCTTTCCGAGCAGGCCGATCATGGCGTCCGAGCGTTCCCTCCCGTTCCGAGAGCCCCGCGGCTCATACCTTGATCTCGACGTCGACGCCCGCGGGCAGATCGAGCTTCATCAGCGCGTCCACCGTCTGGGGCTTGGCCTCGAGGATGTCGATCAGCCGCTTGTGCGTCGCGATCTCGAACTGCTCGCGGGACTTCTTGTCGATGTGCGGCGAGCGCAGCACCGTGTACTTCTTCTTGCGGGTCGGCAGCGGCACGGGGCCTGCGACCACCGCCCCCGTCTTCTGCGCCGTGCGCACGATGTCCTGCGTGGACTGGTCGATCACCGCGTGATCGAAGGCCTTCAGCCGAATGCGGATCCGGTTAGCCATCGCGCTATTTCTGGATGGCGGTGACGACGCCGGCGCCGACCGTGCGGCCGCCTTCGCGGATCGCGAAGCGCAGCCCTTCCTCCATCGCGATCGGGCTGATCAGCTCGATCGCCATCTGCACGTTGTCCCCTGGCATCACCATCTCCACCCCCTCCGGCAGCTGCGCCGTCCCCGTCACGTCCGTCGTCCGAAAGTAGAACTGCGGCCGGTAACCGTTGAAAAACGGCGTGTGCCGCCCGCCCTCCTCCTTCGTCAGGATGTACACCTCGCCCTTGAACTGCGTGTGCGGCGTGATCGACCCCGGCTTCGCCAGCACCATCCCCCGCTCCAGCTCCTCCTTGTCGATCCCGCGCAGCAGCAACCCCACGTTGTCCCCAGCCTGCGCGTCGTCCAGCAGCTTGCGAAACATCTCCACCCCCGTCACCACCGTCTTCTTCGTCGCCCCCAATCCCACCAGCTGCACCTCGTCCTGCACCTTCACACGCCCGCGCTCCACCCGCCCCGTCCCCACCGTCCCACGCCCCGTGATCGAAAACACGTCCTCCACCGGCATCAAAAACGGCTTCTCCGTGTCCCGCTCCGGCGTCGGTATGTAGCTGTCGATCGCCGCCATCAACTCCCAGATCGCCTTCGCCGCCTCCCCGTCCGCATCCCCGCTCTCCAGCGCCTTCAGCGCCGAGCCCTTCACGATCGGCGTCTCCTCACCTGGAAACTCGTACTTGCTCAACAAATCCCGTACCTCCAACTCCACCAACTCCAACAACTCCGGATCGTCCACCATGTCCACCTTGTTCAAAAATACCACGATGTACGGTACCCCTACCTGCCGCGCCAACAGAATGTGCTCCCGCGTCTGTGGCATCGGACCGTCCGCCGCGCTCACCACCAAAATCGCCCCGTCCATCTGCGCCGCACCCGTGATCATGTTCTTCACGTAGTCCGCATGCCCCGGACAGTCCACGTGCGCGTAGTGCCGCTTCTCCGTCTGATACTCCACGTGCGCCGTCGCTATCGTGATCCCACGCGCCTTCTCCTCCGGCGCCTTGTCGATCTGGTCGAACGGCACGTAATCCGCCAACCCCTTCTTGCTCAAAATCTCCGTGATCGCCGCCGTCAACGTCGTCTTCCCGTGGTCCACGTGCCCTATCGTCCCCACGTTCACGTGCGGCTTGTTCCGCGTGAACTTCTGCTTGCTCATTCGATCCCCCTATCGCGCAAGGCAGCGAACTCGGCCAGCACCCCTAGGCGTGGCCCATCACTAGAGCTTCACGACTTCCACCGGCTTCATCGGGCGTCAGCGCCACACGATCTCGTGGAGTCGGAACGGCTCGGTGAATCCCTTGAGCGGGATCTCACCCAGGTCCTGGAACTGGAACGACTTCCCCAAGCACAGCTCGCGAACCACGTTGGCGACGAAGATTCGCTCCGCGTCGGCGGCGTCGCAGACCCGGCGGGCGAGTTGGACCGCCGAGCCAAAGAGATCGTTTCCCTCGTCCACGGGCTCGCCCGCATTCATTCCAATCCGGACGCGGATGGGGTTCTCCGGCATCCGCTGGTTCTGGGCGCTCAAGGCCTTCTGAATCGAGACCGCGGCGTGAATCGCCGACGACGCGTCCGAGAACGCCGCCATGAACCCGTCGCCCGTGTGCTTGATCACCCTGCCATGCCGGGTTTCGATCTCGCGCCGCACGATCGCATCGTGGGCATGCAAGATCCGCATTGTGGCATCGTCGCCGATCCGCCGGTTCAGATCGGTCGAGCCCGCCAGGTCAGTGAAAAGGACCGTGCGGAACCCGCCGTCTGAATCCGCGTTCCGCGTGACCATGCGGCCCAGCTCGGCATCCACGCTGTCCCCGAGGAACGCCTCGACGACATCCTCCTGGACCTCGATGATCTTGTCGGCGACCAGGCCGTGTGCCCCGAGGTGGCAGGCGCTGCAGGACTCGGGGTCGGGAGCCTGGACGAGGCAGCACACCGTCCCCGCTCCGGTGTTGAACCAGTACTTCAGGTATCTCACACCGAACTTCTCCTGCGCCTCGAGGTCGCCGAGGTGGGCCCTCCACACGTCGTCGATCGTCGCCTGCAGGTTGCGGTGGATGTCCATGAAAAGCGGCATTCTCCCCCTCTTCTTTGTTGTTACTTCCCCTGCACCTTGCTGACGATCTCCTCGGCCTTGCTCTTCGGCACTTCCTGGTAGTGCGAAAACTGCATCGTGTACACCGCGCGCCCCTGCGACATGGAGCGCAGCTGCGTGGAGTAGCCGAACATCTCCGACAGCGGCACGGATGCGCCGACCACCTGCGCGTCGGAGCGCTGCATGATGCCTCCCACCTTCCCGCGGCGGGACGAGAGGTCGCCCATGATGTCGCCGAGGTACTCGTCGGGGGTCACGACTTCCACGTCCATGATCGGCTCCAGCAGCACCGGGCGCGCGCGCCGGGCAGCCTCCTTGAAGGCGATCGATCCGGCGACCTTGAACGCCATCTCGGACGAGTCCACCTCGTGGTACGAGCCGTAGGTCAGCGTCACCTTCACGTCCACGACGGGGTAGCCGGCGAGCACCCCGTTGTCGAGCGCCTCCCGGATGCCCTTCTCGACCGACGGGATGTACTCCCGCGGGATCGCCCCGCCCACGATCTTGTTGACGAACACGAAGCCGCCGCCCGTCTCGTTCGGCTCGAGCGTGATCACCACGTGCGCGTACTGGCCGCGGCCGCCGGTCTGCCGCACGAACTTCGTCTCCTGCTCCACGCTCTGGCGGATGGTCTCCCGGTACGCCACCTGCGGCTTGCCGACGTTGGCCTCGACCTTGAACTCCCGGAGCATGCGGTCCACCAAGATCTCGAGGTGCAGCTCTCCCATCCCGGAGATGATCGTCTGGCCGGTCTCGGCGTCGGTGTGCACGCGGAAGGTGGGATCCTCTTCCGACAGCTTCTGCAGGGCGGTCGCGAGCCGGTCCTGGTCGACCTTCGTCTTGGGCTCGATGGCGACGTCGATCACGGGCTCGGGGAAGTGCATAGCCTCGAGGATGATCGGGTCGTCGGCATCGCACAGCGTGTCGCCGGTGCGCGTGTCCTTGAGACCGATCGCCGCCGCGATGTCGCCCGAGAACACCTCCTCACGCTCCTCGCGCTTGTTGGCGTGCATCTGCAGGATGCGCCCCACGCGCTCGCGGATGTCCTTGGTCGCGTTGTAGACGTACGACCCGGCCTTGAGCGTGCCCGAGTAGACGCGGAAGAACGTCAGCTTCCCGACGTAGGGGTCGGTCATGATCTTGAACGCGAGGGCCGCGAACGGCGCGTCGTCGCTGGGCGGCCGCGTGATCTTGTCGTCGTCCCGCGCGTGATGGCCCTCGATCGGCGGGATGTCCATCGGGGACGGCAGGAAATCCACGACCGCGTCGAGCAGTGGCTGCACGCCCTTGTTCTTGAACGCCGAGCCGCACAGCACGGGCACGAAACCGGCCGCCAGCGTCGCCTTGCGGATCGCGCGGCGCACCTCGTCCTCGGAGAGCTCGGCGCCCTCCAGGTACTTCTCGAGCAGCTCGTCGTCGAATGCGACCGCGGCCTCGAGCATCTCGTGGCGCACCTCGGAGGCCTTGTCCCGCACGTCGAGCGGGATGTCCATCTCCTGGAAGCGGGCGCCCAGGCTCTCGTCGTCCCAGACCAGCGCCTTCATCTTGACGAGGTCGATGACGCCGTTGAACATCTCGCCCTCGCCAAGCGGCAGCTGGACGGCGTGGGCGTTGGCGCCCAGCCGGTCGCGGATCATCTCGACCGCGGCCATGAAGTCCGCGCCCACGCGGTCCATCTTGTTGACGAACGCGATGCGCGGCACGTGGTACTTGTCGGCCTGGCGCCACACCGTCTCCGACTGCGGTTCCACGCCCCCCACCGAGCAGAACACCGCGACCGCTCCGTCCAGGACGCGCAGCGAACGCTCCACCTCGACCGTGAAGTCGACGTGGCCGGGCGTGTCGATGATGTTGATGCGATTGTCCCGCCAGTACGCCGTGGTGGCGGCCGACGTGATCGTGATGCCGCGCTCCTGCTCCTGCTCCATCCAGTCCATCGTCGCCGCGCCCTCGTGGACCTCGCCCATCTTGTGGAGCCGGCCCGTGTAGTAGAGGATGCGCTCGGTGGTGGTGGTCTTCCCGGCATCGATGTGCGCCATGATGCCGATGTTGCGCAGGTTCTTGAGCGGCGTGCGCCGTTCGGTCTTGGCCATGGTTGCCATCGGCCGCTCGAGCCTCCAACAAGGTTCCGGGTCAGACCCAATCCCGCCGTCCGCGTCCTCGCTGACGGAACTGACGACCGGTCGTCCAGGCGAGCGGACGTACTGCCCGACGGAAATGAAAATCCCCCGAACCGGGTGCAGCGTCGTCTGGCTCGGGGGGGCTTCAGGCATCCTCCGCCGCCGCGGGTCTGCCGCGGCGGCGGTTTACGCGCCCTGCACCCTTCAGGAGGTTCGGCGGCGGGCAACGCCCACCGCGTTCACCAGCGGTAGTGGGCGAAGGCCTTGTTGGCCTCGGCCATGCGGTGAACGTCTTCCTTCTTCTTGATCGTAGCGCCGTCACTGCGCGAGGCGGCCAGCAGCTCCGCCGCCAGGCGCTCGCCCATCGTCTTCTCGCCGCGCGCGCGCGCGAACTGCGCCAGCCAGCGCATCGCCAGCGCCAGCTGGCGGTCGTAGCGAACCTCGACCGGCACCTGGTAGGTGGCGCCGCCGACGCGCCGCGACTTCACCTCGAGCATCGGCTTCGCGTTGTTCAGGGCCTGCCGGAACACCGTCAGGCCGGGAGGTCCGCCGCGGGACTCCAGCTGATCCATCGCCCCGTAGAAGATGCGCTCGGCCGTGCTCTTCTTGCCGTCGTTCATCAGCACGTTGATGAACTTCGAGACGTGCATGTCGTTGTAGCGCGGATCGACGGAGGTCCGCCGCTGCGCCTTGCTCGCTCGCCGGCTCACGACTTCGGCCGCTTGGCCCCGTAGCGCGAGCGGCCCTGCTTCCGGTTGGCCACGCCGCTGGCGTCGAGCGTTCCCCGCACGATGTGGTAGCGCACGCCCGGCAGGTCCTTCACCCGGCCGCCGCGGATCAGCACGATCGAGTGCTCCTGCAGGTTGTGCCCTTCACCCGGGATGTACGCGGTGACCTCGAAGCCATTGGTGAGACGCACGCGGGCCACCTTCCGGAGCGCCGAGTTCGGCTTCTTCGGGGTGGTGGTAT
>JACCXV010000170.1 GCA_013696835.1 Gemmatimonadota bacterium
CCGACGCACGAGCGGTGCCATTTGCTCGCCTCCCAATGCGGGAGCGCCCGCCGAAGGAAGGTTGGGTGCTCCTGCGGTTCGGATCCGAGCGGCGACTGCTCACGCAGGAACAAGAAAAGCGCTCCGGAGGAGCGCCTTTCAGCCCGTTCTACCGCCCGCAGCGATGCGGAGCGGGTCGCCTGCGTCAGGCGCCGCCCCCCTACTCCTCCAGCACCGAGCCGAGCACCTTCACACCCGCCCCGCGCGCCGCGTCCATCGCGGTGATCACGTCCTGGTAGATCACCTCACCGTCGGCCTTCACGAACAACACCTTGTCGGGCCGCCCCGAGTAGATCTCGCGCAGGCGTCCTTCGAGGTTCTCCTTCGCGACCGGCCGCGTGTTGACGCGATAGTTTCCCTGCGCGTCGATCTCGAGGACGATCTGGTTCGACGAGGGATTGTCCGTGGTCGCCTCCGCCGGCAGCTGCACGTCGATGCCCCTCTGCAGCAGCGGCTGCGAGAGCATGAAGATGACGAGCAGCACGAGCAGGACGTCGATCATGGGGGTCATGTTCGGCTCTGAGATGTCGGCCCTGCCCGTTCCGCCCATCGAGATGCCCATCGGCGATCCTCCTTCTCGCTCGTCGGTTCGGCTGGCTCAGATGCCGCGCGCGTCGCCGGGTGCCTCGGGACCCCGCACCGGACCCATGCCCGGCCCCTCGTCCTCCGATGCGGTCCCGGGCGTCTGCTCCGTGATCGCGCCAATCACGCGCGCTCCGGCGTCGCGTGCCAGGTCCATGACGTCCAGGACCTCCTGGTACTTCAGGTTCTTGTCCGCCTTCACGTACAGGACCTTGTCCTGGGGACGGGAATTGAACTCGGCCGTGAGCAGGTTGAGCGCCGTCTCACGGGCGATGGGCCTCTTGTTCAGGAAGTAGTTGCCCGTCTCGTCGATCCCGAGCACAACACGGGTATCCTCCTCGGGGCGCGACTTCAGGTGCTCGCCCTGCGGCAGCTGGGCCTTAAACCCCGCCGTGATGAGCGGCGTCACCACCATGAAGATGATGAGCAGGACGAGCATGACGTCCACCATCGGCGTCACGTTGATGTCGCCCATCACGTTCGTGTCCTTTACATCGTGCTCGAGTCCGGCCATGCGCCCTCCTTTGCCGCCTTTTGCGCCGCCGCCTTTTCGAGCGGGCCGCGGGCGATCGAAATCTCGCCTACGCGATCTCCGTGGTCATCGTGACGGGCATCTCCTTGCTCCGCCCCTGCGACCTCAGGATCTCCTGCTCGTAGCGCAGCAGGAAGTCCATGAACTCCTTGGTACCGTAGGTGATCTCCATCGACAGGTAATCGATGCGATTGATGTAGTAGTTGTAGAGCCACACCGCAGGGATGGCCACGAGCAGTCCGAAGGCGGTCGTGACCAGCGCCTCGGCGATGCCCGCCGAGATCGCAGCCAGGCCCCCGCTGCCCGATACCGCCATGCCCGTGAAGGCGTTCACGACGCCCATGGTGGTGCCGAGCAGGCCCACGAACGGTGCGGTGGCGCCGACCGTCGCCAGCACGCCCAGCCCGCGGCGGAAGCGAGCCAGCTGCTCCAGCGTGTTCAGCTCGATCATGCGCTGCACGGACGCGATCTCGACCGCCGAGAGTGCCTGGTCCTTGGAATGGAACGTGATGCTGGGGAACACGCGGCGAAAGGCGACCGCAAGGTGGCTGTTGGGGAACTCGTCCACCAGCCGCTCGGCCGCCGGAAAGTCCTCCTTGGCGAGCGACTGCGAGAACTGCGGCGAGAACTTCAGGGTCGACTTCTTGGCCTGCCAGAGCTGGATGCTCTTCCGGATCGCGATCGTCGCGGCGAAGACCGACATGAGAAGCAGCAGCAGGACGATGCCCTTGGCGAACAGCCCCATCGTCCCCCAGAGCTCGAGCAGTGAGAGTTGCATCGCGGCTTCCTTTCCCCCCGTGTTGAGTTCACGGCCCCGCGCCACGCGCAGGGGCGCGGGCGAAACCCGGTTTGTCGCCTGCCAGCGAGATCCCGCGGCGAACCCTTCTTCAGCCGCGAGGTGCCCGCAGCCCCCCTACCGCGGACGAGGCCTCGGGGGAGCCGTCCGGACGCGCGGCCCGGCGCCGGCTCCCCTTTCCGTCATTTGAACTTGAACGTGTACGGAATCTGCATGATGACGCGCACCGGCCGCTGGCCGTAGAGCGCCGGCGAGAATTCGCTGCTCGTGAGGGCGGTGAGCGCCGCCTGGTCGAGCTGCGGGTGCAGCTTCTTGATGACCTTCGCCGACGGAGCGTCCACCCGCCCGTCCGTGTTGATGATGGCCTGGATCACCACGGTCCCCTCGATCTCCATCTTCTTGAGGAAGTCCGGGTACTGCGGCTTCACGATCTTCGTCATCTTCGGGATGACGGAGACCTGCCCCTGCATGAAGACGGTCTCCTCGTCCCCCACGACCTCCTCGCCCTCGGCGACGCCGCCCTCGACTCCCTCGCCCGAGAAATCCTCCTCGTTCGTGGCCATCGTGTCCGGCGGCGGGATCTCGACGGGGATGATCTCCGGCGCGACCACCGTCTGGAACCCCTTTGGCTTCACGACCTCGGGCGGAGGTGGAGCCTTCTCGGGTGGTGGCGGAGGGGGTGGGGGTTGCTCCTCGATCTTGACGAAGGTCACTTCCTCGACCTTCTCCTCCTTCTTGACCACCTCACCGACGGCGGCCGTGGCCGCGATCGCGCCTGCAACCAGGGCGCTGTGGAAGATGAGAGATGCAGTGGTGGACGCGGCCGCGGCGCCCGCCTCCTTGGGAGGCTTGCTCGCCAGGAGGTTGCTGAACATGGCCCGGTCCTGCGGGTTGGCGGCCTTCGCGCCGTCGCTCATGGACCACCTGCCTTCTGTAGGGAAAATGCCCGCTTGGCACGACGGAAGGGCGGCGTTCCGCCGGTTAGCGGGGAGGTGAAGATAGAGGATGCGTCGAAGAGCCTGCAAGGCTCCTCTCGACGGCCCGCAGCGTTCATCCTCTGCTACACCGGGCCGCTGGGGAAATTCCAGGGAACTATCCCGGGAACGCGGCCTCGGGCGGCGCATGGTGCACCGCAGAGGAGCCCGGGCCGTCAGCCTGCTCCGGGGAACGGGGCGCAACCGCGGGCGGCAGGCTCAGACCGCGCAGGGCCAGGATCCGCAGGATGGTCTCGCCGATCTTGTTGTTGGGCGTGGACGCGCCGGCCGTCAAGCCGATGTGGAGCGGGCCGCCGGGGAGCCATCCCGAAGCCCGGGTCTCGGCGGCCCCTGCAGGCTTGTGCCGAATCTCGGCGAGCGAGAGGAGACAGGCCGGATCGTCGATGTGGTAGGCCCGCACCGTGCGCGCTGCGATGGCGGCCAGATTGGCCGTGTTGCTCGAGTTGTAGCCGCCGACCACGAGCAGCAGGTCGAGCGGCAGCCTCACGAGCTCCAGGATCGCGTCCTGACGCTCCTGGGTGGCGCTGCAGATCGTGTCGAAGCTCAGGAAGCGCTCGGCTGCCCCTTCGCCGTCGCGCAGGCGTACGGCGGAGCCGATCTCCGCCGCGATAGCCAGCGACTCGGTCATGAGCATGGTCGTCTGGTTCGCGACGCCCAGCTTGACGAGGTGGACGTCGGGGTCGAACCCCGTGGAGCTGGCGTCGCGGAAGCGCGCCAGGAAGGCTCCCCGGTCTACCCCGCGCAGGAGGTACTCGATCACGGCGTGCGCCTCTCCCATGCCACGCACGACGAGGTAGTGCCCCCCGAGCGCGGTCGCCCTCGAGCACGTGGCACGCGTTTCCTCGTGGTACCATTTGCCGTGGACGACCGAGGTGTAGCCTTCGCGCGCGTAGCGTTCGACCCGCTTCCAGACGTTCAGGAC
>JACCXV010000172.1 GCA_013696835.1 Gemmatimonadota bacterium
CGAACGTTCGTGATGCGGGTGGCGGTGCTCGGCTACGGCCAGCTCGGCCGCGCCCTCGTGGGGGTGCTGTCCCGCCGCGACGACGTTCACCTGAGGATGTGGACGCGCTCCTCGCGCGCCGAGGCTCTGACGGCCGTCGAGACTTTCACGGGCGACAGCCTGTGCGCCGCTCTCGACCAGGTTGAGGTGGCGATCCTGGCCGTGTCGGACTCGGCGCTCTCGAGTGTGATCGAGGATCTCGCGCGGCTCGACGGGGCCTGGGACGGCATGGCGGTCCTGCATACATCGGGCGTCGCTCCCCCGGAGGTGCTGCGGCCGCTTGCCCTCCGCGGAGCCTCGACGGCGGTCTGCCACCCGCTGCGAGCGTTCCCCGCGCGCGAGCTCGGGCCGGCGGAGAATCCCTTCGAGGGCACGCTCTTCACGCTCGAGGGCTCGACGCCGGCCGTGGAGGCCGGCCGTCGCGTGGTCGAGCTGGTCGGCGGAGTCTCGCTCCAGGTCACGGTCTCCGATCGTGCGCTATACCACCTCGCGGCCGTGGTGGCGTCCAACTTCGGGTTGCTCTTGCGGGGGTGGTCGGCGCGACGCTTCGCCGACGCTGGTCTCACGCCGCGGATCGCGGCGGCGGCGGCCGACGCGCTGCTGCGAAACGCGCTCGACAACGCCCGCGACGAGTCACCTGCCGCGGCGGTCACCGGGCCGATCCGCCGCGGTGACCTCGCAACGGTCGAGTCGCACGTCCGGGCGCTCGAGGGACGCGAGCTGCTGGCGTACGGATCGCTGGGGTTGCTCATGCTGTCATGGAGCGACGGCGGGGATGCTGTGGGTCGGGCTCACCTGGCGCAGCTGCTGGAGGACGCCGTCCAGCGAGGTTTGCGGCAGAGTCGGCTGCCGACGGGGGAGACGGCAGCGCCAGCCGGGCTCGAGAGGCGCGCATGAGGCCAGCCGGGCTGACGCTCCTCAAGGTGAACGTCGATCACGTGGCGACGGTCCGCGAAGCGCGCAGGGGAGCCGAGCCGGACCCGGTCGAGGCGGCGCTCGCCGCTGAGAGGGCCGGGGCGTCGGGGATCACGCTCCATCTGCGCCAGGACCGCCGTCACGTGCAGGAGCGGGATCTCGCCGCCCTCCGGGAGGCCGTCTCAACGGAGATCAACCTGGAGATGGCCGTGCTGCCGGAGATGATGCGCATGGCCGAACGGTACCGGCCCGAGCAGGTGACTCTCGTCCCCGAGCGAAGGGAGGAGATCACGACCGAGGGTGGGCTGGAGGTCCAGGGTGCCCGGGGGTTGGAGGAGTTCGTGTCCGCTCTGCACGCGCGCCGCATCGTGGTCAGCCTGTTCGTCGACGCCGAGGACACGGAGATCGACGCCTCCGCGGCTGCGGGGGCCGATGCCGTGGAGTTCCATACGGGCCGCTACGCGAATGCCTCGGGAGCGGCCGTGGCAGCGGAGCTCGACCGTCTCGCGCGCGGAGCTCGCAGGGCCGCCGAGGCGGGGTTGCGCGTTTTTGCGGGCCACGGCTTGAATTACGCCAACGTGGCCGCCGTGGCGAGCCTCCCCGAGGTGGAGGAGCTGAACATCGGCCATGCCATCGTGAGCCGCGCGCTGGCGGTGGGTTTCGAGGCCGCAGTCGGCGAGATGCTGGCCTGCCTGGGCGGGCCACCGGCGCGTTGACTTTCCCCCGAGCCCGGACGAAGTTCTCGCCGCCCGGGTTCGTTCCGCACCGCCCTCCGAGGACCGCCGCCGCGGTCGCGACGACGTCCCGCCCCACCAGGATGCGCGCCGATGGAGGATAGCCGCGACGGCTTTCGCAAGTTCCTGGAGATCCAGGTCGAAGGCCTGCAGGAGCAGCTGTACTCCCTCGAGCGCGATCCCTCCGAGGTCGAGCACCTCAAGTCCATCCTCCGCATCTCTCAGCGGGTGAGGCACGCCCAGGAACCGGACGAGCCGCAGCAGGTTCGAATCCTCCGGAATGCCGTCGAGAAGGTGACCCTTCACCTCGGACGCGCCGATCTAGCCGTTACGCAGGACATCCTCGACTTCTACGTGGACAGCTTCGACCTCTTGGAGGAGGCTGTTCGGCGCTGGCCCGCCGGCCCCTCCTTCGATCGGGCGCGCTACGCGGATCGCGTTCGGGGGTTGCTCGACACGACCGCTCCGCGCCGAGGTGCGACGCCCGCCCCCGAATCTGCGGATCGCGGGTGGAGTGCCGGAGACGATCTCGGCACGGCGTCCACCCTGGCGGATGCCGCGCCAGCCGACGGGCAGCGGGGGATGATCTCGTCGGAGGCGACGGCCGTCGATGGGCCCGGTCGCATCGAACCCGAGCCGTGGTCGCCCGGCCCTGGCGAGGGTTCGGGCGTCCGCACTGCGGTGGCCATCGAGGCTGGCTCGATTGCGGAGGACGTGCCGACGTGGAAAGAGGGCACGGCCGAGGTGCGGATCGAGGTGCAGGCCGAGACCGGCCTTTCGGATGCGGAGCTCGCTGGAGCCGATCCGATCCCCCTCGAGGACCTCCTCTCCGAACCCTGGCGGGGACCCCGTGGTCGGCTGGACCAGCCGCCGAGCCGGGAGACGGAAGGACCCGTGCAGCCTCCGCTCACGTTGGACGACGGGCCTCCCCTGGAAGTCGCGGCTGGCGGCTCGGTACAAGGGCTGGACCTCCTGCCGGTGGGAGAGCTCGACGTGGATGGCATCGCGGAGGGCGCTTCTCCGGCTGCGGTGGAGGATCTGCGGCTGGAGCGGCCTCCGGGGGCGGGGGGACTCGCGGCAAGCTATGCGACGTACGAGTCGCTGCGTGCCGGGAGGTCCGTGGCGGGTGCCGGGAGAGACGCCGAGGGTGGCGGCTTCTTTGCGCCGCGCGCCGCGGGCGCGCACGCAGCGCTGAGCCGCCTACGCGATGACCTCGACGCGTTCGCCGTCGCCCTTCACGAGCTCGAGCGTGACTGTGACGACCTGCTGCGGAACGACGGCGATAGCCTGGGGACGGGCACGCTGGGCGTTCTGGTCGAGAGGCTGGAGCTCGAGAAGGGGAAGTTGCTCGACGTGTTCGACCGCTCGATCATCGCCTTGCGCGAGGGGGATGCCTAGGCGGACGAAGTGTGGCAGGAATCCACCGATCCCCGCTTGGGGTATGGCACGGCAGGCTTTTTGCAAGCCATGGCAGAACTCGGCCATGGCTTTTTTCTCCCTGACAAGGAATCACCCGTGAAAGCAGAGGAGACGAGGTCGCGCGACGTCGGCGCGGCCCCCATCGCGCCAGTCAGCGGAGCCTGTCCCGGTCCGAACGGGGGCGGCAGCGGCGAGAGCGGCCGCCTGGAGGCGAACGGCGCCGCCGCCCCCGGCCGTGTCACGCTTGAGCGCGTGCGCGCCAGCGAAGAGGTGGAGCACTACATCGAGCGCGCCAACGAGATCCTTGGAACGGTAGGGTACACGGAGCACGGCCGGCGCCACCACTCGCTGTGCGCCCGCCGCGCACGCGAGATCCTGGAGCAACTGGGGCGTCCACAGCGGGTGTGCGAGCTCGGCGAGATCGCGGCGTACCTCCACGACATCGGCAACATCGTGAACCGGAACGGGCATGCGCATTCGGGAGCGTTGCTCGCGCACTCGATCCTCTGCGGGATGGGGATGCCCGTGAACGAGGTGACCGAGATCATCGCCGCCATCGGGCATCACGACGAGGCTGACGGCTTTCCGGTGAACGCGATCAGCGCGGCGGTGATCCTGGCCGACAAGTCGGACGTGCACCGCAGCCGGGTCCGCGAGACGTCCACGATCAACTTCGACATACACGACCGCGTGAACTACGCCGCCACTCGCTCCGTGCTGAGCGTTGAGACGCGCGGGTCGGAGATGGAGCAGGCAGCCGACGAGGCCGAGGTCAAGTGCCCGGTCGCGGGCCTGATCACGCTCCACCTCACCATCGACACGTCGATCTCTCCGGTGATGGAATACTTCGAGATCTTCCTGCCGCGCATGATCCTGTCCCGCCGCGCGGCGGAGAAGCTCTCGTGCGTGTACAAGCTGCAGGTCAATGGAGCGGAGTTTTTGTGATTGGAAGCGGGGACTTCGGAGGTGGCGGTGCCGCGGCCCGGGGGAGCGCGTGAAGCTGCGGCATTGGTTGGGCATCCTGGTGAGCGTGCTGTGCCTGTGGTGGGCGCTGAAGGGCGTGCACTGGCACGAGGTCCGCGTAGCCCTCGCCGCTGCCAGGCTCGAGTTCCTGCTGCTCGCCGGCCTGGGGTCGATATTGGTGGGCGTGGTGCTTCGTGCGCTGCGATGGCACGTCTTCCTGCCCAGGCATGAAGAGGTGGAGAGCGCCGAGCTGATCAACGCGACCGGCGTGGGGCTGATGGTTAACAACGTCCTGCCGGCGCGAATCGGTGAGTTCGTCCGCGCCTACGTTCTCGCACGGCGCACCCCGATCCCGTTGACGACGGTGATCGGCAGCCTCTTCGTCGAACGGCTCTTCGACGCGGCGGTCCTCGTGTTCTTCCTCGTGGCAGGGGTTCTGGCGTCGGACGTGCCGCAGCGGATGGTCTGGCTGGCCTGGGTGGGTGGCGCCGTGCTGGCGCTCCTGCTGCTCTTCGAGGTGCTTCTGCTGCGGTTTCCCGAGCGCATCATCGCCGTGATCCGGCGCCTGACCGCTCCGCTGCTGCCGGCGCGCTGGGAAGCGGGACTGGAGGGCGCCCTGCTCAAGTTCGTGGACGGCCTGCAGCCCCTGCGCAACCCGCGGCGCGTGCTCCTCGCGGCGCTCTTCACGTTCGCTCTCTGGGGCGCCAATGGCTTCCTCTACTACCTGGGCCTGCTCGCCTTTGGTCTGGAACGCATTGGCTACGGGGGGGCGATGCTCGTTCAGTCGGTGGCGTCGCTGGGCGTGAGCGTGCCGTCCTCGCCGGGCTTCGTCGGCACCTTCCAGGCTTTCGTCGTTGAAGCCCTGGCGGCGTTCGGCGTGGAGCGCGACGTGGCAGTGGGCTACTCGATCGCGTTCCACGCCGCGCAGTACCTGCCTGTGACGCTTTACGGGTTCTATCTGCTGGGACGGGTGAACCTGAGCTGGCGCGAGATCGGACGCAGCGAGAAGCGAGTGGAGCGGGAGCTCGCCGACCAGGCGGAGGTCGCGTGATCGGAAGGTCCCTGCGATTGCGCGCGCCTGCCAAGATCAACCTGGGCCTGCGCGTGCTCGGAGTGCTGGACGACGGGACGCATTCGGTCGAGACGATCTATCAGGCCGTGGACCTCTTCGACGACGTCGAGCTGGCGCTGGGCGGAGATGGGATCCGAATATCCGTTCATGGCCAGGAGCGCGAGGGCGTGCCCGAGAGCGCGGAAAACCTCGCGGCACGGGCCGCGGCGGCGCTGCTGGGCGCGCTGGGAAGCTCGGCCGGCGTCGGGATCCGCCTCACGAAGCGCATTCCCGTGGGCTCGGGCCTGGGGGGCGGCTCCTCCGATGCGGCGGCCGTCCTCTACGGGCTGGCGCTGCTGGTGGGCCGTGGCGTCTCGCCCGAGACCGTCACGGCCGTCGCCGGGACCCTGGGAGCCGACGTGCCCTTCTTCCTGCGCGGCGCCACCGCCTTCGGCTATCACCGCGGGAGCAATCTACTGATCCTCCCTCCGCTCACGGATCTTCCCGGCCTCGTGGTGGTGCCTGACGTGCGCGTCTCCACGTTCTGGGCCTACAATGCCTGGGACCTCCGGCGTGGCGCCCCCGCCTCGAACAGCGCGGGCCGGCCGCTCCGCTTCAACCCGGATTTGGAAGAGCTCGCGCGCTGCCGCAACGACTTCGAGACGATCGTCTTCGCGAAGTTTCCCGAGATCGAGAGCGTGCAACGCACGCTCGCGGAGGGGCAGCCGGTGCTGGCGCGTCTTTCGGGAACCGGGGCTGCCTGCTTCGCGCTCTACCGGGAGGCCTCTCACCGGGACGCCGAGGCGGAGCGGCTGCACGATGTCTACCGCAACCGGACGGGCTACGGTATCTTCCGTGTGAGGCTGTTCTCGGGAGGCGTGGAGGTGCTCGCCTGAGGCTCGCCGGCCCGTTGGGGCGTCGGCAAGTGGCAAGCCACCAGATTTTGGATCTGGCATTCGGAGGTTCGAATCCTCCCGCCCCAACCAGCCCATGACCGGATGAGTCGGACGACGGGATGGCCCCCTTCGTGCTAAAAGGTGTTCGTAGGACGACGTGTGCTCGCAGGACGGCGTACCCCCACCTCGAGGTACCTTCGATTCGAAGCTCGCGTCCCGGCATTCGCGCCGCTCTCGTTGTCCTTCCGCTGACGTTTCTGTCCTGCGGGGGAGACAGTGGTACGCGTTCCGCTCCGGACCCGGCGGGCCCCGGCGTCGGCACGCGCTTCGAGACGCAGGTGCGAACCTCCCCGGCTCAGCCGGCGGCGGGTCAGGAGTTCACCGGCGCCTTCGCCTATGCCCTCACCCCGGGAACGGTGCGGCTGGGGGCGTACGTGGTGGAGGTCCGCTTCGATCCCGCGCGGGTGACGTTCGTCGCGACCGACCCCTCCCTCGCCCACAGCCGGGTAGCGAACGTGGCTTCGATCTCCGCCGGCTCGATCGTGATAGCGGGGGCCGCCGCAGAGGGATTCTCGGACGACGTGCTGTACCAGGGGAGCTTCCGCGCCCGGGCCGCCGGCGTGGGACCCGAGAGCTTCCAGGTGGTCCTGCGCGAAGCGGTGGACACCACCCTGGACGATCTGCTGGACTGATCGCTCCCTCTCACCCCTCGGCGGGCTTTTCGAACAGCGCCGCCGCCTCCTCCTTCCGCGCCCCCGCACGATCCGCCACGGCGAACGTGGCGCCCGACCAGATCGACGCCGCTCCGAAACGCCCCGTTCGATCCAGCGCATAGAAGTTGACCCCGAAGTTGGGCCTGCCGTCGTCGCGCTGAAGGCGCAGCTCGACATTGTTCTCGACGATGCGCCGGCACGCTTCCAGGCAGGCGTCTCGCGGGTGCGCTCCTCCGCGCATGCGCTCGACGACGAGATGCGACGACAGATTCAGCAGGTTCGCCTCGCCGCGCCCGGTGGAACCCGCGGCCCCCACGTCGTTGTCCACGTAGAGGCCGGCGCCCGCGATGGGTGAATCGCCGACACGGCCGGGGATCTTGAAGAAGAGCCCGCTGGTGGTCGTGACGCCGCCGACGTTTCCGCGTGCGTCGAGTGCGTTGCAGTTGATCGTGCCGTAGACGTTCGCGCCGATCCGGTTTCGACCGACCTCCGGCGTGGACGCTTCCGCGTGGAAGAACTCCTCGCCGTAGCGGCGGATGAAGTCCTGCACGTCTGGGCGCAGCCCCTCGAGCGGCGGGGGCAGATAGTCGTCCCTGGCCGAGACGGCGCCCTTCCAGTAGCGGTAGAGCTCGCGGGTGAAAGGCGTATGCAGGTCCTCCTCGGCGAAACCCTGCAATCTCGCGAAGGCCAGGGCTCCGGCACCGACGAGCAGCACGTGATCGGTGTGCTCCAGCACGGCGTGCGCGACGCGGGAGGGCGTCCTGACGCCCTCGAGCGCAGCCACGGCGCCGGCGCGGTGCGTCGGCCCGTGCATGCAGCAGGCATCGAGCTGGATCGCCCCGTCCGCGTTCGGGATGCCGCCGTATCCCACGGTGTAGTCGGCCGGGTCCTCCTCGACGAGATTCACGCCGGCGATCGCGGCGTCGAGCGGGTCGGAGCCGCGCTCCAGCAGCTCGAAGGCGCGGCCGACCGCCTCCAGCCCGTTCCCGCTGGCAACGACGAGCGGACCGCCCGTGCTTCCCCTGAGCCCTGCCGGCGCGCCCAGCGCGCGCGACCCCAGGACGGGCCCGAGCCCCGCCGCGACGGAGGCGGCGACGCCGGTCCGCAAGAACCGCCGACGCGTGAGCGGCACGGGGGGTGGGCTGCTGGAAGACATGGGGAGCTCTCCCTCCTGTCTGACGTGGGGGTGGACCTGCGGGTCTCCCGCCGGATGGCGGATCCTCGTCCTCATCGGGGGGAGGCCTATATTGAGCGCCTCCGGGCGGGCTGTAAACTCGCAGGCCCCGTGCAGCCATCTCGCACGCAGCTCGCACGCACGGAGCGCGTGCCCCCGTGCCCGAACCCCGCTTCGACCAGCGCACCTTGACCCGAACCGTTCGTCACGCGCGCCCCGGGGCTCCTCCCGGTCCGCTCCGGCTGGACCGCAGAGTGGTCGCCTCCTGGTGCCTCTACGACTTCGCGAACTCGTGGTACGTGGCGGTTGTGCCGGCCACGATCTGGGCGGCCTACTACGCGAACGCGATCGTCGGCAACGAGGCGGGGCGGGGGGACCTCTGGTGGGGCCGGGTCGCCTCGATGACGGCTCTGTTCGTCGCCGTCACCTCCCCCGTGCTGGGCTCCGTCGCGGACCACCTCGGGATCCGCAAGCGGCTCATGCTCGGGTACGCGGGCCTCGCGATCGCCGTCACCGCCCTGCTACCCACGGTCAAGCCCGGCATGGTGCTCTACGGCTTCTGGCTGGGGCTGCTCGCAAACGTCGGGTTCGAAGGATCGCTGCTCTTCTACAACGCCTACCTGCCCGAGATCGCTCCGGCCGGACATCAGGGGCGAGTCTCCGGCTGGGGATTCGCGACGGGGTACGCCGGCAGCTTTCTCGCCTTGCTCTGCGCCCTGCCTCTCGTGCGGGCGGAGAACTTCGCCGGCGCCTTCCTGCTCGTGGCCGCGGCGTATTTCGTGTTCATGCTCCCGGCCTGGCGCTGGCTGCCTGCGCAGAAGCCGAGCGGCCAGGGCTTCCGGCAAGCCGCGGCGGAGGGATTGCGGGGTACGCGGCGCACGTTCCGTGACATCCTGCGCATCCCCGAGCTGCGTCGGTTCCTGCTGGCGTATTTCCTGTTCGAGGATGGTGTGAATACGGTCGTGGTGTTCTCGTCGATCTTCGCGGCGACCACGCTGGGCTTCGGCATGCCGGATCTGATCCGGCTCTACCTGGTCGTCCAGGCCTCCGCCGTCGCGGGCGCGTGGCTGTGGTCGCGTCCCACGGACCGACTAGGCCCCAAGCGGGTGCTGATGGCGATGCTCGTTCTGTGGACGCTGGTCGTCATCGCCAGCTATTTCGTGCGCACGCCGGGTCAGTTCTTCGTGCTCGCGGCGGTCGCCGGGAGCGGCCTGGGACCGGTGCAGGCAGCCGCCCGAACGTTCATGTCCACGCTGGTTCCGCGGGGTCGGGAGGGGGAGATGTTCGGCTTCTACGCGCTGTGCGGGAAGAGCGCCTCCGTGATCGGGCCGCTGATCTTCGGATCGGTCTCCGCAGCGACCGGGGGCGATCAGCGCCTGGCCCTGCTCTCCGTGCTGCCGCTCTTCGTAGCGGGCGGAGTCGTGCTGGCCGGCGTCGAGGCCGGTGGTCCGACACGCGCGGCGGGGCCGCTCGCCCCGGTCACCGGCGGCCGACGTTGATCTTCGACTGCACGCTCTTGACGCCGGCCACGCTCCCGGCCACGGCGACGGCCTCGTCCCGCAGATGCGGAGCGGCCACCGCGCCCGCGAGAAAGACCTGGCCGTTCACGACCGCGATGCGCACGTCCTCGCGTGCGAGCGCCGGCGCCTGCAGCATGGCCTGACGCACCTCTTCGGCGAGCCTCTCATCAGGCGTGAGGGGGGCCGGGGCTTCGGCGGCCGGAGGGGGAGCGACCTGCACCTCGGCGGGCGCGGGGTCCGCGGCGGGCCCTTCGCCGCACCCCGAGGAAGTCGCCAGGCAGGCGGCGACTGCCGCGATGGCCAGCAGGCTGCGCGGTCGACACTCGCGCGAACGTTGGGGCGGCATCGTCACGTCTCCTGTCGTGAGGGAAAGGGTCGCGTGGACTCGAAGAAGGGGCGCCAGCGCGCCGGGTCGGGTGGTGGAGTGGCCAGGCTCACGACGACGAGGGCCGCGATTGAACCTGCCAGGGCGAAGAACACGGTGTCCCACGCCGCGAGCGCGGCCGGGACACGGTCCGCGCGCTTCAGCACCTCCCACAGCAGGGTCATCGCCATGCCCACCGCCAGCGACGCCACCCCGCCGGCCGGCGTGGCGCGCTTCCAGAAGAAGGCGGCCAGGACGGCCGGCGTCACGCCCGCCCCGTACATGGTGTAGGCATACAGCGCCATTTGCAGCACGCTCTCGAAGTAGCGGAGCTGCGCCCAGGCTGCGACCCCCAGCAGCACCACCGTGAGGCGCAACAACCGCACGGCACGCTCGGGGGCGAGTCCCGGCGCCAGGAAGCGCCCGTAGACATCGCGCACGAGGTTGGTGGCGGGAACGAGCAGGAACGATCCGGTGGAGACGATGATGGCGACCACGGCAGCGAGCAGCAGCGCCCCGAGGCCGCGCGGCAGGAGGTCGGTGACGATGCGCAGCACGATCGTCTCCGCGCCGGGGGCGCCGGCCTCGTCCAGGCCGGGGATGCGAGTGGAGCCAACGACGGCCAGTGCCACGATCAGCGTCTCGGCAGCGATCGTGCCGAGGATCCAGCCCGCCACGGCCCTGCGCGCGGTCCTCTCGTCACGCGCCGAGAAGAAGCGCTGGTACAGCGTGCCCTCACCGAGCAGGAGCACGAGCGGAGGAAGTGCCAGACCGAGAACTCCCGGCACGGACAGCGTGCCGAGGACGCTCGTCTTCTCGGCCGGCAGCTCCGCCAGGACCGTACCGATGCCGCCGCCGTCCCCGACGAGCCAGACGAGCGCGGCCGCGACGCCGCCGAGCAGGACGGCGCCGTTCACGACGTCCGTATAGGCGACCGAGACCAGACCTGCGATCGCCGTGTAGGCGATGACGAAGGCCGCCGTCAGGATCACTCCCGTCTCGGGATCGAGGCCCGTCACCAGGTTCAGGACGAGACCGCCGCCGCGATACTGGTAGCTCACGACTGCGGTGTAGGCGACCACCGTCACCACGGCACCGAGCACGCGCGCCGCCGGCCCGTAGCGGGTCTCGAGGAGCTCGGGAACGGTGTAGTGGGCCATCGCGCGCGCCCGTGCGGCGATGAGGAAAAGAAGGCCGATGGCGACCCAGGCGCCGGCGGAAAGCCAGAGCGCCGCGAAACCGTAGCGGTAGGCCAGGCCCGCTCCCGCGAGGATCGAGCCGGCCCCGATCCAGGTTGCGAGGAGCGTCCCGACGAGCACGACGGTCGGCAGGCGGCGTCCGGCAACGAGGAAGTCGTCATGCGAGTGCGCGCTTCGCGCGCGCCACATTCCGACACACACGAGGCCCGTGAGATAGCCGAGACTGGTGAGGAGGTGGAACATCGGGGGCGGCCCGCGGGCGGTTGGACGGGATCGGCGCGTAACGTATCGCCTGCGAGAGGAAGGTGGAATCATGGCCGACGTGTCGGTTGACCTCGCCTGGGCCGGGGGACTGCGCTTCGACATGGCGGGATCGGCCGGGATCGCGGTGCAGGTGGACGGCGACTCCGCGGTCGCCCCGTCCCCGATGGAAGCGCTGCTCGGCGCGCTGGGGGCCTGCGCCGCCGCCGACATCGTCGAGATCCTGCGCAAGGGCCGGCAGGACCTGCGCGGCCTCTCGCTGCGTCTCACCGGAGAACGGCGCGCAGAGATCCCGCGCCGCTACGTGCGCATTCGGGTGGACGTGCGGATCCGCGGACAGGTCCCTCTCTCGCGCGCCCAGCGCGCCGTCGCCCTGGCGTTCGGAACCTACTGCTCGGTGCGCGCGACGCTCGACCCCTCTCTCCCGCTCGAGACGACGGTCATGGTGGAGCCCGTCGGCCAGCCATAGGGGCACGTGGCCGGATTCGATCGCCTCTCCGTGGACCGCCGAACTACATGCCGGCGCGCCACATAGGGCAATGAGCGGCATTTGACCGGTTTAACGGCCCACGGTATATTCGCGGGCTTTCCCCCAAACGGGGAGCGAGGAGCGGGGGGATGCTGGTCACGCGCGACATGAAGCTCCTCTCCGGCTCCGCCAACCGCCCGCTGGCGCGCGAGATGGCGGAGTACCTGGAGATCGAGCTGTGCGAGGTCGAAACGCGGAAGTTCGCCGACGGCGAGATCTTCGTCCGGATCAACGAGAACATCCGGGGAGCGGACTGCTACATCCTGCAGCCCACCAACCCGCCGGCCGACAACCTCATGGAGCTGCTGCTCCTGATCGATGCGGCTCGCCGGGCTTCGCCGTTCAAGGTCACGGCCGTGATCCCGTACTTCGGGTACGCTCGGGCCGACCGGAAGGACCAGCCGCGCGTGTCCATCGCGGGCAAGCTCGTGGCCAACCTGATCACCGCGGCGGGCGCGGATCGGGTGATGACGATCGACCTGCACAGCCATCAGATCCAGGGCTTCTTCGACCTGCCCCTGGACCACCTGTACGGCTCGATCCTTTTCCTGGAGTACTATCGCAGGAAGCGCCTGGGCGGGAACCTGGTGATCGTCGGGCCCGATGTGGGCAGCGCCAAGATGGTGCGCGGGTTCGCGCGCCGGCTGGACGCGTCGATCGCCCTGGTCGACAAGCGCCGGCCCGCACCGAACGAGGCGGAGGTCATGAATCTGATCGGCGACGTGCGGGGCAAGACGGCGATCGTCGTGGACGACATGATCGACACCGGTGGAACGTTCGCGCAGACGGCTCATACACTCGTGGAGCAGGGCGCCGAACGCGTGCTGGGATGCGCCACTCACGCCCTGCTCTCCGACAGGGCCTGCGAGCGGCTGGACGCCTCGCCCTACGAGGAGGTGGCCGTGCTGAACACGGTCTGGGTGCCGGAGGCGCGCCGCTTCGAGAAGCTCGTGGTGCTGTCGGTGGCCCCGCTCCTCGCGCAGGCGGTGCAGAACAACCACGAGTATCGCTCCGTGAGCGCGCTCTTTCCGCAGTGAGGAGGTAGCATGGCGAAGTCGGCGATGATCCAGGCCCTGCCACGGGATCGCACGGGGAAGGGGGCCGCGCGGAGTGCCCGTCGCGAGGGTCGCATACCGGCGGTGCTCTACGGGCACGGCGAGGACTCGCTCCCGCTGGCCATCGACGCCCACAGCTTTGGGCGGCTGCTGCACGAAGTATCGGTGGAGAACACGCTGCTGGACCTCGCCTTCGACGGCCAGGCGCCCATGAAGGTGCTGGTGCGCGAGGTGCAGCGGCACCCCTATCGGAACGCGATCCTGCACGTGGACTTCTTCCACGTCTCCATGCAGGAGAAGATCACGGTGTCGGTGCCCGTCGTCCTGGAGGGGACTCCAGTCGGCGTGCGCCTGAACGGCGGCATCCTGGATCACGCGATGCGCGACGTGGAGGTCGTCTGCCTGCCGAACGAGATCCCGGAGAGCATCGAGATCGACGTCAGCTCCCTGGCCATCGGTGACGCGGTGCGCGTATCGGACCTGAACATCCCCAACGCGCAGTTCGTGGGAGACCCTGACCGGACGGTGGTCAGCGTCGTGCCGCCGACGGTGATGGAGGAGCCGACGGTCGAGGTCGACGAGGCCGCGGGTCCGGAGCCCGAGGTGATCGCGAAGGGCAAGGAGGAGGAGCCCGGCGCCCCGACCAAGAAGGAGGGCGCCCCGACCAAGAAGGAGGGCGCGGCCAAGGAGAAGAAGTAGCCGCTGGGAGGCCCGTACGGACGCGAGCCTCCGCGCGGGCCGAGGGAGCGCGGCGTGGAGGCTGAGGTCCGCAGGCTGGTGGTGGGGCTCGGCAATCCCGGCCCCGAGTACGAGGACACGCGCCACAACGTGGGCTTTCGGATCGTCGAGGCGTTCGTCGCGCGCGAGCGGCTCCCCGCGTTCCACCGCAAGGGTGGAGGGCTCGAGTCGCAGGGAAGCTTCGGGGGCTCGCGGCTGGCCGTCCTGAAGCCTCTGCTGTACATGAACCGCAGCGG
>JACCXV010000174.1 GCA_013696835.1 Gemmatimonadota bacterium
CCGACGCACCCTCGGCGGGGCGGGAGCCGTCTCATGGCCCCGCGCCCGCACACCATCCTCCGGCCGAAGCAAGGGGGCGCGCCCTCGCGACGCTCGCCTTCACGGCCCTGGGGGTCGTCTACGGCGACATCGGCACCAGTCCGCTGTACGCGCTGCGCGCGTGCTTCAACGCCGCGGGCGCCGTGGAGGTCACGCCCGCGAACGTCTTCGGGCTCATCTCGCTGATCTTCTGGTCTCTCGTCCTCGTCGTCTCGGTCAAGTACCTGAGCTTCATCATGCGTGCCGACAACCGGGGCGAAGGCGGGATCCTGGCCCTGATGGCGCTGGCGACCACGCGCCGCTCCACGCAGGCGCGCTTCACGCCCGTGCTCGTGGCACTCGGGCTGCTCGGCGCGGCACTGCTCTCCGGCGAGGGCATGATCACCCCGGCGATCTCCGTCCTGGGAGCGGTGGAGGGTCTGGAGGTCGCGGCCCCCGCGCTGCACGCCCTCATCGTGCCGATCTCCATCGGGATCCTGCTCGGGCTCTTCATGATCCAGCGCCGCGGAACGGCCGGCGTCGGCAAGCTGTTCGGGCCCGTGACGCTGCTCTGGTTCCTGAGCATCGCTGCCCTCGGCGTCCGCGGCCTGCTGCACCATCCGGCCATCCTCGAGGCCGTGAACCCGGTCCACGGGCTCTCCTTCTTCGCGCGCAACGGCCTGCGGGGGTTCCTGACGCTCGGTTCGGTGTTCCTCGTGGTCACGGGCGCCGAAGCGCTGTACGCGGACATGGGCCACTTCGGCAGGCGCCCCATCCGGATCGCCTGGTTCGCCCTCGTCCTGCCCGCGCTCGTGCTGAACTACTTCGGGCAAGGGGCGCTCGTGCTCTCCGATCCCCGGACCGCGGAGAACCCCTTCTTCGAGCTCGTCCCCGACCCGCTCCTGTACCCGATGGTGGGGCTCGCCGCCGGCGCGGCCGTGGTCGCCTCCCAGGCGCTGATCTCGGGCGCCTTCTCGCTCACGCAGCAGGCGATCCAGCTGGGCTACATCCCGCGCATGAAGGTCATCCACACGTCCGGCGAGCGCGCCGGCCAGATCTACGTCCCGGCGGTGAACTGGACGTTCATGGTCGCGTGCATCGGGCTCGTGGTGATGTTCCGATCCTCGGACAACCTGGCGGCGGCGTACGGGATCGCGGCCAGCACGACGATGGCGATCACGTCGGTCCTCTTCTACGTCGTGGCGCACGAGCGGCTCGGATGGAGCCGCGCGCGCGCGGCGCTGCCCGTCGCACTCTTCCTCGCCTTCGACCTTTCGTTCTTCTCCGCCAACATCGTGAAGGTGGCGGACGGCGGCTGGTTCCCGCTCGGCATGGCCGCGCTGACGTTCCTCCTGATGACCACGTGGCGCAGAGGCCGCGGCATGCTGCACGCGATCCGACAGTCGTATGCGCTACCGCTGAACCTCGTGCTGGAGGACATCGCCAAGCGCGGGGTCCCGCGGGTGCCCGGCACCGGTGTCTTCATGAATGCGGACCCCGACAACGCGCCGCTCGTCCTGCTGCACCATCTGAAGCACAACAAGGCCTTGCACGAGCGCGTGGTCCTGCTCTCCATGCTCGTCGAGGAGGTCCCCTCCGTCGACCCCACGCAGCGGGTCGCGTCCCGCGAGCTGGGGCATGGCTTCCATCAGGTAAGTGCGAAGTACGGCTTCATGGAGATCCCGAACGCACCGGAGGCGCTGGGCCTCGTACGCACGTTCGAGAACGGCTTCAAACCGGAACAGACCACGTACTACCTGGGCCGGCAGACGCTCATCCCCACCGCAAGGGCGGGCATGCCCATGTGGCGCA
This sequence comes from Gemmatimonadota bacterium, assembly GCA_013696835.1. GTDB lineage: Bacteria > Gemmatimonadota > Gemmatimonadetes > JACCXV01 > JACCXV01 > JACCXV01. Next base: position 1,831 of record JACCXV010000174.1, read on the forward strand.
AGAAGATCTTCCGGATTATGCAGCGGAACGCCCGTCCAGCTACCGCCTTCTTCGGCGTCCCTCCCGGGAGGGTCGTTGAGCTGGGAGCCCAGGTGCAGTTCTAGCATGCGCAACGGGGAACACTTGCCTGACGCGCCGGAGGGTGGTTCGTCTTCGGCAGCCGCCGCTTCGGACGCCCGCCTTACGCTCGCCTACGCGGCCCTGGGGGTCGTCTACGGGGACATCGGAACGAGCCCGCTCTATGCCCTGCGGGCCTGCTTCAACGTGGACATTGGCGGCGTGTCGCCCACACCGCCGAACGTCTACGGCGTGCTCTCACTGATTCTGTGGTCGCTGATCCTGGTCGTGACCGTCAAGTACCTGGTGTTCATCCTGCGGGCCGACAACCGTGGGGAGGGTGGAATTCTGGCTCTCATGGCGCTCGCCAGCACCCGCCGGCCACGCCGGTCCGGGAGGCGTACCGTGCTGATCACCCTCGGGCTCTTCGGCGCAGCCCTCCTCTACGGGGACGGCATGATCATGCCGGCGATCACGGTTCTCGGAGCGGTCGAGGGGCTGGGCCAGGCCGCTCCCGTCTTCGAACGGCTCGTCCTGCCGATCAGCATCGGCGTCCTGATAGGCATCTTCGCCCTTCAACGGCGGGGCACCGCCGCAGTGGCCGCTCTCTTCAGCCCGGTGACGCTGATCTGGTTCGCCAGCATCGCCGTGCTCGGAGCCGTGGAGCTCGTCCGAGCCCCGAACGTGCTCGGAGCGATCAACCCGCTGCATGCCGTACGGTTCTTCTCGACGAACGGCCTGCAGGCCTTCCTCGTGCTCGGCTCCGTCTTCCTCGTGGTGACGGGGGCCGAAGCCATGTACGCGGACATGGGTCACTTCGGAAGGGCACCCATCCAGCGCGCGTGGCTGGGGCTGGTGCTGCCGGCGCTGGTGCTCAACTACCTCGGTCAGGGGGCGCTGCTCCTCCGCGAGCCGGCGGCGGCGGCGAATCCGTTCTACAGTCTGGTGCCCTCGGCGCTCCTCCTCCCGATGGTGATCGTCGCTACGGCCGCGGCGATCGTCGCCTCGCAGGCGCTGATCTCGGGGGCGTTCTCCCTCACCCGGCAGGCGCTCCAGCTCGGATACGTGCCGCGCATGGAGATCGTACACACCTCCGGCGAGCGGGAGGGGCAGATCTACGTCCCGTCGGTGAACCGCGCGCTCGCGCTGGGGTGCATCGCGCTGGTGCTCGGCTTCGGGTCCTCCGACAGCCTCGCGGGGGCGTACGGGATAGCCGTGGCGGCGACGATGACGATCACCACGCTGCTGTTCTACGTGGTGGCGCGCCATCGCTTCGGCTGGGGCCGCGCAGGAGCCGCGGCGCTCGCCTGCGTGTTCCTGGTGGCCGATCTCGCCTTCCTGGGCGCGAACCTCACCAAGATCGCCGACGGCGGCTGGTTCCCGCTGGCGGTCGCCGCGCTGGTCTACCTGCTGATGGCCACCTGGTGGCACGGCCGCACGGCGCTGGCTGACATCGGCGGCGGGATGCTGCTGCCGCTGCAAAAGGTCGTCGAGGAAGCGCAGAGTGGGAGGATCCCGCGCGTCGCCGGCGCGGGCGTCTTCATGAACCCCGCAGCGGGCGGCGCTCCCCTCGTCCTCCTGCACCACCTCAAGCACAATCAGGTGCTGCACGAGACCGTGGTGGTGCTCTCCATGATCACGGAAGAGGTCCCCACGGTCGACGAAGCCGATCGCGTGACCACTGTCGCGCTCGGGGAAGGCTTCTACGAGGTGAGGGCGCGGAACGGGTTCATGGAGACGCCGAACGCACCCGACGCCCTCGAGCTGAGCGAGGAGTTGAAGGGGAAGCTGCCGCCGCAGGAGACGACCTACTACCTGGGACGCCAGACGCTGGTGCCAACCGGACCTTCCAGGCTCCCGGGGTGGCGCAAGCGGCTCTTCCGGGTCCTGTACCGCAACGCGCGTCCGGCGACCGTCTACTTCGGACTGCCGCCGGGTCGCGTCGTGGAGCTCGGCGCGCAGGTCCCGCTGTAGGGACGCGAGAATGCCTAGCAGACCGGCCCGGCGACCACCCGGGCCCCCGAGGCGGGCTACCGCAACATGGCCGTGTCGCTCGTGACCGTGTCGGGCAGCGTGGTGGCGCCGCGGTCGCGCGTCTCTTCCTGCAGCTCTTCGCCTCCGCGCTGGATCGCCTCGCCTGCGGCCTCGACCCCTTTCCCAACGACCTTCCCCACGTCGCGCGCGCCCTCGCGGATCCTGGGCTTCGCCTTGTCGATGGCCTCCTCCGCGTCGCGCACGCCCTCTTCGATCCTGGGGCGGGCCTCCTCGAGCGCGCGGTCGACGTCCTCGCCGAGCTCCTCAAGGGCCCCCTCGGCGCTTTCCTCCTGCCGATCGCATGCTGCGAAGGCGAGCAACGCGGGAACCACGAACACGAGGGCGCGGCGGCGCACAGATGAATTTCGAGCGCTCACGCTGAAACCTCCTGGGAAGCTGACGGGATCGATGGCACGGCTGGCAAGGCAGGAAAAACCTAATCGATCGAGGAACGGCCGCGACAGTCCAAGCCGGTGGTCTAGCGCGGCACTCCGCGCGCGGAGGGAGCCACTCCCCCTACCGAGTCTCGGACCTCGTCCGTCGCGCCGACCAGCTCCCTCGCGGCGTCCAGGGCCACATCGCTGCCAGCGTCGTCCTCCCCGCCTCCCGGCCGCCGCAGCCTGCGGCCCGCGGCGAGCGAGACGAGCGAAAGGAGACCGAGGGCGCCGAACGCCGCGAAGAACTGCGGGCTGCCCGGCGCCATCAGCACCGAGCCGGCGTACGTGTAGAGCACCACCCCCGGCAGCGTGCCGAGGGAGCTGCCGACGAGGAACCGCCAGTACGGAATCTGGGAGCAGCCGGCCGCGACGTTGAGCAGGTCGTGGTGCATGAACGGAAAGAGCTGCAGCGAGAGGATGAGCCGGATGCCCCACGATCCCGGCAGCCGCCCCGATCCGCGCGCGCGACGGCCGAGGATCCTCACCACGTAGTCCCTGCCCAGGGCCCGCGACCCGAAGAAGACGGCCGCCGCGCCGAGCGCCACGCCCGCGACGGCGTAGAGGACGGCGTGCATCCAGCCGAACGCGATCCCACCGGTCACCAGCCACAGCGTGAGCGGCACCAGCGTGAGGGGCCGCACCAGGAACCCGGCGAGATAGAACGCGGGAGCCCAGACGCCGGCCTCGCGCACCCAGGACCGCACGAGGGGGGGGGTCACGTCCTCGAAGACGTCCGTGGCCAGCGCCAGGATCAGGATGCCGGAGAGAACGGCGAGAAGGGCCAGCCGCACGACGTCGTCCGGCCCGGGACGCAGGCGGCGGGTAAGGCGCATCAATCGAGTCTAACCCACTGGCGCCAAATGACAAGCGACCTCTTCCGGGATGCCCCGTCCCACCTCATCTTGCCCTCCCCCATGACGAACTCGCCGGATCTCGACTCCATCCTGCTCGAATCGCGCGTCTTCCCTCCCCCGGCGGGGTTCTCGGCGCGCGCCAGGGTGCGCGACCTCGAGACGTACCGCCGTGAGCATCGCCGGTCGCTGGAGGACCCCGCCGGCTTCTGGGGCGAGGTCGCATCCGACCTTCACTGGGACGAGCGCTGGACGCAGGTGCTCGATTGGCAGCCTCCTCACGCGCGGTGGTTCGTCGGCGGGAGGCTGAACCTCTCGGCCAACTGCCTCGACCGCCACATCGGCAGCGGCGGCGGGCAGAGGAGGGCGCTCCTGTGGGAGGGGGAGCGCGGGGAGACGCGCTCCTTCACGTACCGCGAGCTCCACGGGGAGGTGTGCCGTTTCGCCAACGTGCTGCATGGCGAGGGCGTGCGCCCCGGCGACCGGGTCGCGATCTACATGCCGATGGTGCCCGAGATCGCGGTGGCCATGCTGGCCTGTGCGCGCATCGGCGCCGTGCACTCCGTCGTCTTCGGCGGCTTCAGCGCGGAGGCGTTGCGCGACCGGATCTGGGATGCCGACGCGAGGCTGGTCGTCACGGCCGACGGCGGCTTTCGGCGCGGCGGCGTGGTCCCCTTGAAGGCGGCGACCGACGAGGCGGTTCGAGGCCTGGACTGCGTGCGGCGGGTGATCGTGCTGCGCCACACCGGCACCGACGTCGCGATGGAGACGCCGCGCGATGCGTGGTGGCACGACCTGATGGCGAACGCGGCACCCGACTGCGCGCCCGCGCCGCTGGACTCGGAGCACCCACTCTTCATCCTGTACACGAGCGGGACGACCGGAAAGCCCAAGGGCATCGTGCACACGACGGCGGGATACGCGGTCGGGGCCTATCTCACGACACGCCTCGTGTTCGACCTGCGCGACGAGGACGTCTACTGGTGCACCGCCGACTGCGGCTGGGTGACGGGCCACTCCTATGTCGTCTACGGCCCGCTCCTGAATGGCGCAACGACGCTGATCTACGAGGGCGCTCCGAACCACCCGGCACCCGACCGCTTCTGGAGCATCGTCGCGCGCCACCGCGTGAGCGTGCTGTACACCGCACCGACGGCCATCCGCGCCTTCGTCAAGTGGGGGGAGACGTGGCCGGCCCGGCACGATCTCTCCTCCCTGCGGCTGCTGGGCACGGTGGGCGAGCCGATCAACCCGGCAGCCTGGATGTGGTACCACCGCGTGATCGGCGGCGGCCGCTGTCCGATCGTGGACACGTGGTGGCAGACGGAGACCGGCTCGATCATGATCACGCCGCTGCCCGGCGCCACGCCGACCAAGCCCGGGTCGGCGACGCTCCCCTTCTACGGCGTGGACGCGGAGGTCGTTGACGAACGTGGCGAGCCCCTGAACGACCCGGCACGCGGAGGCTACCTCGTGATTCGCAGGCCGTGGCCCTCGATGCTGCGCACGATCCACGGGGACGACCAGCGGTATGTCGAACAGTACTGGTCGCGTTTCAGCGAGCGGGGCTATTACCTCTCCGGCGACGGCGCCCACAAGGACCAGGAAGGCTATTTCTGGATCATGGGACGCATCGACGACGTGCTCAACGTGGCCGGCCACCGCCTCGGCACGGCGGAGGTGGAGAGCGCGCTCGTCGCGCACGCCGGCGTGGCCGAGGCCGCCGTGGTGGGACGGTCGGACGAGCTGAAGGGACAGGCGATCGTGGCCTTCGTGACGCTGGAGGGCTCGGTCGAGGGAAGCGACGAGCTTGCCGCGGAGCTCAAGGAGCACGTCAAGCGCCAGATCGGCGCCATCGCCCGCCCCGAGGAGATCCGCTTCACCCCCGCCCTCCCCAAGACCCGCAGCGGCAAGATCATGCGCCGGCTGCTGAAGGACATCGCGGAAGGGCGCGCGCTCGGCGACACGACCACGCTCGAGGACCGGACCGTGGTGGAGGATCTGCGCGAGGGGTAGGGCATGCAGGTGCGAAGTCGCCCTCCCGCTAATTTCTTGACGTGTTCGGTAAAGCTATTGATTCTTTACCCGTGAAAAGCACGCTTTCCTCCAAGGGACAAATCACCGTACCGGCCGAGGTGCGCGAGAAGCTCGGGCTAAGCACGGGAACCGTCGTCGTGTTCGAGCTCCGCTCCAATGGCGTGCTCCTGCGCAAGGGCAACAAGGGGGAGCATCCGGTGGACCGGGTCTTCGGGACGCTTCAGCTGGGTCGCCCCGTCGATGCCGTGCTCGACGAGATGCGCGGTCCGCGGCCCAGGAAGGCATGAGGACGGCGGTCGACTCGTCCGTTCTGCTGGACGTGCTCGGCGCCGATCGTTCGTTCGGAGAGAGGTCACGGGCAGCCCTCCGTGCGGCGTACGACGCAGGTGCGCTCGTCGCCTGCGAAGTGGTATGGGCCGAGGTGCGCGCGCACTTTCCCGAAGACGCGGCGTTCGACGACGCGCTGCGGGTCATGGGTGTCCGCTTCGACCCGATCTCGGCCGAATCGGCCCTCACCGCCGGCCGCCTCTGGCGCGAAAGCCGCAGAGCGGCCAGGCGCCCCCGTGAGCGTGTCGTGGCGGATTTCCTCATCGGCAGCCACGCCTCGGTCCAGGCCGACGCCCTCCTTACCCGCGACCGGGGCTTCTACAGGCGCCATTTCCACGGGCTGAAGATCCTCGACCCCACTTCGAAGTGAGCGCAATCACCCCGTGACGCCCGACCTCGTGGCCCCAGGAGATGCGCCACGCGTCCTGCATTGCCCCTCGTAGCGAGCACGCCTGCCAGCCCGTCCACGGACGAGTCAATCCCTGCTCTGTCGCCCACCGCACTTTGGGATCGGGTCAGCTGCGCCTTCCCCAAACTTCGAGCAGGGCCTCCAGCTCCGGCAGGTGGTCCAGGTCCCTCCGCCGTCCGGCCGCTCGCTTGGCGGCGATCAGCGCCGGCAGGTCCAGCACCCGGAACGCGACATCCCCAGCGTCGATCGCCAGCGAGCTCGAAAGCGCCTCCGCATACCCGCCGACCCCGGGCACCGTATCGAAGACGTCGATGTCACCCTCGTCGGAAGTGAGGGTCATCACGGGCGCGGCGGCTAGCGTCCGCTCGTCCATCACGAATGGCAGACCGCGCTCGATTCCGCGCGGGTAGGCACGCCAGCGCGCGAGCACTCGAGCCACGCGCCGCACGTTCCCCTTTTCCCTGTCGTAGCAGACGTCGAGGTCCTCGGTGATACGGGTCGAGCCGTGGGCGCGCGCCGCCAGCCCGCCGATCACCACGAAGTTCACTCGACCCCGATTGAGTCCGGCGATCATGCCCAGCAGGCTCACCGGGGCGAATTCCTGCCGCGTAAGGGTGCCGCTCGACGTACACGCATGCTGCGCACGAACGACACGTCTTCGTCCAGTTTTCGCACGCGCTCTCCGGGCGAGCGCCGGAGGGACGATTCGAGCAGTCCGATGTCCACCCCCCACTCTCGCGCGAGGCTGATCCCTGACGATCGTGGCCGAGCCGGCCGTCCCCGCACGCGCTCGGCGTAAAGCGTGCACGAGAGCGAGAGACGAACCGCGAAGGTGGAGAGAAATCGCTCCAGGTCGACGGCCAGCAGCACCGAGCCGTCAGGGTTGGAGCGCTCCCAGCGCTGGCGCTCCAGGGGCCGAAGAAGGATCCGCGAGGCGAGCGGATGAGCCTCTACGAGCGGCATGCCACAGACCTTTCGGAGCTCGCGCGCGAGGGCCAGCCGCCGTGCGGCGGGGACACTGTAGGGGCGCGGCAGCCGCAACGCCGCGAAAGCATTCTGGACCCAGCGTGGGGAGGAGCCGACCGCGGTGCTGAAGGCGCCAAGCGTCATTCGAATAATATGTATTGGAGCTATACTGTATTTCAAGGGGCCGTCTTGGTGGCGGGGGCTGTCGCACCGCAGGAGAGCCGGCGCACGGCCGCTCCCGAGGGCTAGATTGAAGCTGTCATTCCCCATTCGGAGATTCAGCGATGATCTCGTCTCGTCATCGAAGGCATGTGATCTTTCCCGGGCGCGCTGCCCGTGAGCTCGGCGCTGCTCTTCCCTTCCTCTTGCTGGCGGCGCTCGCATGCGGCAGCCAGGAGGGAGACGATGCAGGGGCGCCTGCATACTCCGGTGGTGCGGCGGATACCGCGATCGCTGCCCGAGCCACCGGTGACACTTCCGTCAGCCGCGTGCAGACCGCGGCGATCTCCGGTTCTGCCGCCGCGCTTCCGCCCCCGTTCGCCACGGAATCGGCCGTCAACTTCGTGCACGTGCGGAACTGGCCGAAGGGAGTGGTGCCGAGCGCGCCCTCGGGCTTCCGCGTGACGCTCTTCGCCGAAGGACTCGAGCACCCGCGCTGGCTGTACGAGCTTCCCAACGGGGATGTGCTGGTGGCGGAGTCGAACACCGAACCCGACGGGCTCGGGGGCGGCAAGCTGCCGCCGGCGCTCGTTCAGGGCCTGAAGGACGCCCGCCTCGTGGGGCCCTCCGCCGATCGCATCACGCTTCTGGGCGACGTCGACGGCGATGGCACTCCGGAGGTGCGGGAGACCTTCCTCGAGGGGCTGAACCAGCCGTTCGGCATGCTGCTGATCGGGGAGACGTTCTACGTCGCCAACACGGACGGACTGCTCCGCTTTCCCTACCGCGC
>JACCXV010000211.1 GCA_013696835.1 Gemmatimonadota bacterium
CCGCTGCGCTTCCCCAGCCTCGCCGTCACTGGTCGGTAAGACCAGCCGGCGCCCGTGACGGTTTCCACCACGGGGCGGCGTAGCGCGTTCACGTCGAGCGCGTAACGGTACAGCTCCTCGGGTGTCAGGGTCGCCGGGTCGAGGCCCCAGGCCGCGCCAGCCTTCTTCTCGAAGAGCACGCGTCCCTTGAACTTCTCCGCCGACCAGCGCAGCGACGGACGCAACGTCTGCGCGTCCCACGTTACGCTGCCCCGCTCGTCCAGCCCACGGACCTGTCGCTCGGCCTCGTCCAGCACCATGCGCACACGGTAGATCTCCCTGACGCCCCCGGCATGGAAGATTCTCGACCAGCGTGCATCCGCCAGCTTCCACTCCGCCACGAGGTCGGCGTCCGAGTCGATCCTGACCTGGAAGGGCCTCTCGGGGTCATTCAGCGCCAGCAGCCTCCCGCCGAGCTCCCGGGACGACACCGGTGCGACGCCACGGGACGGCCGCCGTACGCCGCTTCGGGCAAGGATCACGAAAAGTCCGCCCATGAGAGCGAGACCGGCGACGACGATGCCAACCAGGACGGGCAGCGCTGGATCCCCGTCTCCTGCACGAGCCCCGTTGCGCGGCAGGTCGCTTTCGGCCCGCTCCCGGTCCGCGCCCGTCGCCAGGTTGGCAAGCTCGTCCCCCAGATCCGCCGCCTCGGCCTCGAGCCCTGCTTCGCGCGCTCTCTCGAGCGCCTGCTCATAGAAGATCCGGGCCTGATGCGGCCGCCCTTGTTCGACCTCCAAGTCACCCAGGTCCGAAAGGACGATCACCTCGTCGCCCGGCTCATTTGCCGCCTGCAACCGCGTCAGGGATTCTTCGAACCGCCGGCGGGCACCCACCACGTCCCCCGCGCCCGCGGCGAGATGCGCCTGCTCCCGCAGCACCATACCCTCCGCTTGGGCATCCTCGAGCTGGCGCGTGATCACGAGTGCCGCGTCGAACTGGCGGGCGGCCTCCTCCCGACGTGCCAAGCGGTCGGCCAGCAGCACCCCCAGCCGATAGCGGACGATCCACTCCGCGGACGGGTCCGCGGCCTGCTGCGCGAGCTCGACCGCTCGCACGTACGAGGCATGCGCCCCCGCGAGGTCTCCCAGGCGCTCCTGGGCGCCAGCCATCTCGTCATAGGCAACGCTCTCCGCGCCCGGCTCGGCGTCTTGGCGGGCGACGCCGGCCATCTCGCCGTAGCGCTCGAGCGCCCCTCCCGGGTCGCGCTCGACGATGAGGTCGCCGATGAATCCCAGCGCGAGATACGCGCTCTCCCCATCCTCCCGCTCGCGCGCCCGCTCCAGGATGGCCCCGGCGAGCGACTCGGCCCCGATTGTGTCGCCCCGGGCGAGCGCGGAGTCGGGCCCGGCGAGGAGAGTGTCCGTCAGCGACGAGCCCTGGGCCGCCACGGGTGCGGGGGCCACGACGAGCAGGGCCGCCGCCAGCAGTCGGCTCGGGGAAGCCTCTGTGAGTTGGGAGATCACGGGAGCAGCCCCGTCAGCGCAGCCGGGGGCGTCAACGGTGAGCAGCCGCGGTGAGCGGTGCACGCTGCGAGCCTGTAGCAGCGGAAGATGGGGGCGAGTGGGGCGGCGCCTGCATCGAACGCTCTCGCCGTTGCGGGAGACCCACTCCTTGCAAGCTAGCGAGCCGTGTTCCGGGCGCCACGACATACCACTGCCCACGGCGAGAGGAAGGAGGGAGTGGAGGTTACGCTGCGCGTCGGCGGGTCCCGGCCAGCACGGCGACCAGGAGCAGCGCGCCGAGGGTGGCCACCACGGTCGTTCCGGTCGGCAGGTCGAGGCGGTACGAGAGATAGAGTCCCACGAAGCTGCCGAGAACGCCGATGCCTTGAGCGATGCCGAAGACGCGGCCCAGCGAGGACGTCAGGAAGAAGGCAGCCACGGGAGGGATGACAAGGTAGGAGAAGACCAGCAGCACCCCGCCGATCCGGATCGCCAGCGCGATCACCACGCCGATCGAGAGATAGAAGAGGAAATCCCAGAGCCGCAGCGACAGCCCCTCGGCTGCTGCCCGATCGGGCTCGAGGCTCACGAGCAGGAATCGCCGCCGGAAGACCACGTGCAGCAGCGCGACGCCGAGGAAGACGATCCCGACTATCGCCAGCTGCCCGGACGTGACTCCGAGGACGTCCCCGAAGAAGATCTTCAGCACGTCGGCCTCGCCATGCGGCGTCTTCGAGATCAGGAGAATCGAGACGGCGGAGGCCACCGCGTAGACGATCCCCATGATCGCCTCCTGGGGCACCCGCGGGTTGCGCGTGCGGATCGAGAGCAGCGCGGCCGCCACGAGCGTGAACACGACCGACAGGGCGGTGGGGTTCACCTCCAGCAGGAATGCGAGGGCGATTCCGACGGTCGAGATCTGCGCCAGCGCCAGGTCGACGAACACGATGCGGCGCTGGATGACGTGGACCCCGAGGTATCCGAGCGTGACGGAGAGCAGCAGGCAGCCGGCGAGCGCCAGCCGCATGAAATCCAGTGCGAGGAAGTCGATCACGCCCCACCGCGCCCCGGCCGCGCTGCCGACGCGCCCTGCGATCCGCCACCCGTCTCCCTGGCGGCCGCGACCAGTTGCCGCAGATCGTGATCGAACAGGTCGAAGTACGTGGCAATCTCCTTCGTGCCCGCGACGGAGGGAGCCAGCTCGACGACCTTCCCACCCGCCTTCGCCGCCACGAGGTCGGGAACCTTACGGCTGAAGTACGGCTCCATCAGGATGATCTTCGTCCCGCTCTCCCGCATCAGGCGGATCACCGCGGCGATGTGCGAGGGCGAGGGTGGAATTCCGGGCTTGGGCTCGAGGAACTCGTCCACCACGAGTCCGAAGGCCCGCACGAAATAGGGCCACGAGTTGTGGTAGGCCACGACGTGGAGGCCCCGGTAGGGGGCCATCAGCGACGTCCACTCGACGATCTTGCGATCCAGCCGTGTCACGAACGCGTCGCGCCGGGCACCGTAGCGCTCCGCGCGCTGGGGATCCACGCGGCGCAGGCCGGCCAGGATGTTGTCGGCGATGACCCGGCCGTTGGCCGGGTCGAGCCAGTAGTGCGGGTTCCCGTAGGTGTGAATGTCGCCGAGCTCGCGCGTGATGCGGCCCGTCGGGATCTCCTGCAGCCGAACCCCTCGCGAGGCGTCCACGTATCCGGCCCCGCCCTGCTGGATGCGGCGGTTGCGTGAGCCCGTGATGACGTTCGGGAGCCAGCCGATCTCGAGGTCCAGCCCCACGAACACGAGCATGTCCGCTCGCGACGCCTCCAGGATGAAGCTCGGCTTGGACTCCACGAAGTGCGGGTCCTGGTAGCCGCGGGCGATGGCCTTCACCTCCACGTCCTCGCCACCGATCTCGCGTGCGATGGCGGCAAGATCCTGCGTCGTGGTCAGCACGCGGATCTTCTTCTGAGCAGACGCCGTGGGGGCGGCCAGGGCCGCGAGCGCCAGCCCCAGCCCGGCGAGCCGGGCCGCGCGGATGCAATGCGACATGCGGGGTTCTCCGTAAGAGGGTTCGCCGTCAGAAGGGGTGCGGACGATGGGGACCGAGGGTCACGCTCGCCTGCAGCAGCACGCGGTCGATGTCGTCTCCCGCAGAGAGTGCTCGATGCTCGTACCCGAGGCGGAACAGGCTGAACTCGCTGGGAAAGATCGTCAGGTATCCGGATATCCCGTTCTCCCGCTCTGCACCTTCCGTCTCCGGCTGCTCGACGTAGTCGTAACGCGCACCGACGTACCAGCGGCGGCCGACCTGCCACTGGCCGAACGCAAATGCACCGAACTCCGTTGCGGCCTCGCCGTCCCGCCACGTCGCCTCCGCCTGCAGGACGAGGGACCTGTACAGCGCCATCGCGGCCGGCCGCCAGCGGTAGGTGAGATCCAGTCCATAGAACGTCAGCCGCTCGCTGTCGCTGGGGACCGGGTCCCGGGTGCCCGTGGCGGCCGAGACGCCAACCTCGACGTTCGCCGCCTCGGTCAAGTCCGCGTAGTTCCGCAGATGGCCCAGGAAGAGCCGGTCGCCCAGGTCCTCGAGCAGGTCCTTGCCACCTGCCTGCTCCGCATCACCCCCCGCCTGCGCTCCACCCACCTCCGCCCCGCCTGCCTCGGCCGGGCCGCCGCTCTCCGCACCTCCGATCCCCTCCCCCAGGTCGTTGCCAACGACCGCGATGATCTCCTGGTAGAAGCCCAGCGGCGAGAGGAGCTTGCTGACCCACAGTCCCGTGGAAGCGAGGCCGTCGTCTCCGAAGAATTCCTGGATGACGCGCGGGTACTCCACGGTGCGGATCTCCGGGCGGTGCGTGAGGTTCACCTTGCCGTACGGCAGGTGGAACCGCCCGGCCTTGACCTGCAGGCCGTGCGGCAGGGCCAGCGTGCTCAGGTAGCCTTCCTCGAGCTCGATCTCGTCGCCTTTCAGGGCGACGAAGAAGTCACCGCGGAAGTACGGGTCCACCACGGCCTGGAGACCGAGCTCCACCTCGCGCACCGCGAAGCGGTCGCCTTCTTCAAGCGTAGACTCCTCCGGGGAGAGATCGGCGAGGAAATCTCCGATCACGCTCAGATCGGGATTGAGGCTCTGGGGCGCTCCCTGGAGCGCTCCGCCTGTCCCGCCCTCGACGCCGGGCGCCGCAGGCGGCAGGCCATCCCGGGCCGGGGGCGGTCCGACCGCCGCCGAGTCGGCCCCCAGCTCGCGGGCGATCTCCGCCTCGAGGGAGTCTACGGCCGCCGAGTCCGCCGCCTCCTGCGCACCCAGCGAGAGCACGGGGAAGATGGCGAGGAGGAATGAAGCGAACCGCGTGCGAGGAAGCATGATGTCTCCAGGGCCGGGAGCGGCACCCCCGCGGGGCGCAGGGATGCATGGGCAGGGGGCGCGTGTGTGTCCGCCCCCGCGGATGGCCTCAGGAGAGTGGCGGGGCCCTGGAAGCAGGCGAGCGTGTGGCGGATCGGGGAGGCGGAACGCCCCCGGCGAACACGAGCGAGGCGAGCACATCCGGCGTGGGGAGGGAAGCGATGGCGCGCGTGGGCCTGGCCGGATTCCGCTCGAGCAGGCAGCCCGAGCAGTGCTCCGCCAGCGGCACGACAGCCCGCTCACCCGCCACCAGCTGGAAGTCGTGACGATGCGAGGCGGCAAAGAGCCGCGTGGCCACTGGCCCCTCGGCGTCGCCGGGCGCATGCAGCGCGATCGAGAGGACAGCCAGCAGCAGCTGGATCATGCCCAGCGACATGCCGCAGGCGGCTCGCAAACGGGCTGAGCGAATTCGGCGCATCGTGCTCCGTTCGGACTGTCGCCGCCGGTCTTGGACGGCCGGCGGTCGGCTGATCCTACACCGCGCGCGTGCGGAAGGTCAATCGCGGGACGGGAGACGGTCGGCGCAGCGATGCCGGAGAGGTCCGTGAGCTTTGCATCAGCCGATGAGACCCGCCTCGCGAAAGGAGAAATAGCCCTCCGCGGCGACTACGACGTGGTCGTAGACGGGGATGTCGAGCAGCTTCCCCGCGTCCACGAGCGTGCGTGTGAGGTCCCGGTCCTCGCGGCTGGGGCGCGGATCGCCCGAGGGGTGGTTGTGCGCCAGCAGGAGCGCGGCAGCCCCGTGCGACATGGCGGTGCGGAAGACCTCCCGCGGATGGACGATCGATGCGTTCAGGGAGCCCACCGAGATCGTGGCTTCGCGGAAGACGCGCGAACGCGTGTCGAGCAGGAGCGCCACGAAGCGCTCCTCGCGAGCGTCGCGCAGCCGTGGAGCAAGGTAGGCGTACGCCGAGGGCGGAGTGAGGATCTCGTCCCTGGGCAGCGCCTCGGCGCGCTGCAGCCGGCGCCCGAGCTCGAAGGCGGCGACCAGCGCGCACGCCTTGGCGGGACCGAGACCCAGGCACTTGGCGAGCTCCGACGGCGTCTGCCGGCCCAGCTCCCGCAGGTCGGGGAACTGCAGCTGGAGCGCCGTCGCAGCGGCCAGCGCCGACCCGTGCGGCCCTCCGCTGCCGAGCACGAGCGAGAGCAGCTCGACCGCCGAGAGTCCCTCCGGCCCCAGCTGGAGACATCGCTCGCGCGGGCGTTCGTCGCGCGCCCGCTGCGCCGCTTCGCGCGTGCCCTTCCCCCCGGGAGGGGCTGGCGGCCCGGGTCCCGTCACGGCAGCGACGGCTGAAATGCTCCCGGTCGACTGGGGAAACGGCGCCATGCCTCCTCGCGAAGCAAGAGAGGCGCCAGCTCCCCCGCGTGCATCTCCCTCCTGCGCACCTCCCTCCTGCGCACCTCCCACCCGCGCGCCACGCAGCGCACCTCCCACGGAGCCCCTCCGGAACGAACGCGGGGCCGCTCATTTCCGAGC
>JACCXV010000255.1 GCA_013696835.1 Gemmatimonadota bacterium
GACTCGCGTTGGTCGGGTCGCTCCTGCTGCTCGCACTCCCGGCGGGCGCTGCGGCCGGTCGCGCGCAGGTGTTGGGGTCGGAGCGCATCGTCGCGGTGGTGGGTGAGGACGTGATCCTGCTGTCCGAGCTCGAGGAGCAGACGGTGATCGCGGCGACGCAGTCCGGCGTCGATCCCGAGGACGCCGGAGCGCTGGCCGCATTGCGACGGGAAGTCCTCGACCAGATGGTGACGGACCTGATCGTGGTCGCGGCGGCGAGCGCGGATGACAGCGTGAGCGTCCCCGACAACTCGCTCAACGATGCGGTGGAAGCGGAGCTGAGCGAGATTCGCGGCCGCTTTCCCTCGTCGGCGGAGTTCGAGCAGGAGATCGCGCGGAGCCAGTGGCGGACCGTGGAGAACTACCGCAAGAACCTCCGCCGCGTGAAGCGCCGTGAGCTCCTGGCTCAGGCGTTCCTGGCCCGCAGAGCGACCCAGCTGCAGGGCGCGCCCATCACGGATGACGAGCTGCGTGCCTACTTCCGGGACAACGCCGAGCGATTCGGCAGCAGGCCGGTCACGGTGACCATCGACCAGATGGATCTCCTCGTCGAAGCGAGCGAAGCCGCGCGGGCACGCGCGCGCACGCTCGCTGACAGCCTCATGACGGAAGCCCGGCGCGGGGCTCCGTTCCCCGCCCTGGCGCGGGAGTTCTCCGACGACGAGGCGACGCGGGAACGCGGCGGCGACCTGGGCTACTTCGGTCGGGGTGTCATGGTCCCTGCATTCGAGGAAGCTGCCTTCGGGGCCGACTCGACGCAGCGGCTGGTCGGGCCGGTGGAGAGCCCGTTCGGAGTGCACATCATCCGCATCGAGGATCGTCAGGGAGACGAGATCAAGGCGCGGCACATCCTCATCACGCCGGAAACGACCGAAGCCGACCGCGCAGCCGCGCGGGCAATGGGGCAGGTCCTGGTGGACAGCCTCCGGGCCGGCGTGAACTTCGACAGTCTTCAGGCGCGGCACTCCAGGTCGCCTCGGCCGACGACCGAGCCGGTCGAAGGGCCCGTGAATCAGCTGGCCGAGGAATGGCAGGCGGCGCTGAAGGAGCTTCCCACCGGCGGCACCACGGGCCTGCTCCAGGCCCCCGCGGGGTACGTGATCCTGCGCCTCGTCGCGCGCGGCGGCGGAGAGCCCTACACGTTCGAGGAGCTGGCGCCGCGGCTGCGGTCGCAGCTGGCGCAGACCCGCGCGCAGGAGGCCCTGATCGATGGGCTACGGTCGGACGTCTTCGTGGACGTGCGTCTGCCCGACGGCGCCCTGGGCAGAGCGGTTCCCGCGCCTGCGAGTGCCCAGGACCAGCCGCTGCCGGCTCCCACCGATTCCGCCGGCGCGCCGCTCGTGACGCCTCCCGTCGAGGGACCGCCACCGGTGCTGGGCGCGCGTGAAGCCTACACGCCTCCGGGTCCCGAGGAGCGGCCGGCCCCCGAGTCGCTGGCGCCGCTCGAGAACCCTTCACCGGTGGCCGACACCCCGCCCCCAGATTCTCTGCCTCCTGCCCTGGTCGTGCCCCCCGAGGGGGCGCCGGCAGAAGGCGCTCCTGCGGGTCGTGTCGACCCTTCGGGGGCGGTGGACACGTCGGGGCAGACACCGCCGGCGCGCTGAGGCTCGCGCCGTCAGACCACCCTACACACCGCGCAGGTCACGACGCCGACCACCTATGTGACCATGGGCGATCCGCGGGGGATCGGCCCCGAGGTCGCGCTCGCCGCCCTCGCTGAGGCGACTCCGGGGAGCTTCCACCGCGTGCGGCTGGTGGGGGTCCGCGAGGTGTTCCAGCGGGCGGCGTTCGAGCGCGGCCTGACGACGCTCTTCCATCGCTACGCCGAGGATCTGCTCGAGATCCGGGATCCGCTCGACGAGAGCGGGCCGGACCCCGGCCGCATCCTGCTCATGGAGTTGCCGCACCCCTTCGGAACGCTGACGCCGGACCAGGCCGGGCGCTGGGCCGGACGCGCCGTCCAGGCGGCGGTGCGAGAGCTCCGGCCGGAGCTCGGCGACGCGCTCGTCACCGCGCCCATCGACAAGCACGCGCTGGCGCTGGGCGGCTATGCCTTCCCCGGCCACACCGAGTTCCTGGCGCACCTCGCCGGCTCGCGGGCCGTGGCGATGATGCTGGTCGCCGGTGCGCTGCGGGTGAGCCTCGTCACGGGCCACGTTCCTCTGGCCGCGGTTCCCGCCGAGGTGACGCCGGAGCGCATCCGTCAGGTCTTCGCGCTCACGCGCGATGCCCTCCGCGCCGGTTTCGGGATCGAGGCACCCCGGATCGCGCTCTGCGGGCTCAACCCGCACGCTGGAGACGGCGGGGCGCTGGGGTCCGAGGAGATGCGCATCCTCGAGCCGCTGGTGGCGGAGCTGCGCGGGGAAGGCGGCGATGTCACCGGACCGGTGCCCGGAGACACGGCGTTCGTGCGCGCCGTGCAGGGGGAGTTCGACGCGGTGCTGGCCCTGTATCACGATCAGGGCATGATCCCCATCAAGCTGCACGGCTTCGGCGCGGGAGTGAACGTGACGCTGGGGCTCCCGTTCGTGCGCACCTCGCCCGACCATGGAACGGCGCTCGAGCTCGCGGGAACGGGGCGGGCGCGGGCCGACAGCTTCCGCCTGGCGCTCCAGCTCGCGAGGGATCTCGCGGACCGGCCCGGGTTCACTCAGCCCGGTTTACAAGGTTCATTCGGCCTAGTAACGTAGCGCCGGGCCGAGGGGCGGCGGATCACCCAACTCGCTCTCGAGGCCGGCATGCAGGTCATCCGCTTCACGGGAGTCTACAAGAGCTACCCCAAGGGCGGGCTCGCGCTCAAAAACGTGAGCTTCAGCATCGCCAAGGGCGAGTTCGTCTTCCTCACCGGACCCTCGGGCGCGGGGAAGAGCACGCTCCTCAAGCTCGTCTACATGGATGCGCGCCCCACCGACGGCGAGGTGCGGGTCTCCGGATTCTCGTCAGCCAAGATTCACGCGCGCGAGATTGCGCTGCTGCGCCGCCGGCTGGGGATCATCTTCCAGGACTTCCGCCTGCTGAAGAACCGCACGGCGCGCGAGAACGTGGCCTTCGCGATGGAGGTGACGGGCGCCTCGCGGGAGGCGATCGCGCCCAAGGTGCAGCGCACGCTCGAGGCGGTGGGACTGGGCCAGAAGGGTGAGCGCTTCCCGCGCGAGCTCTCCGGCGGCGAGCAGCAGCGCGTGGCCATCGCCCGCGCGCTGGTGAACGACCCATTCATCCTGCTGGCCGACGAACCGACGGGAAACCTCGACACGAGGGTCTCGCTCGAGATCCTGCGGATCCTGCGCGAGATCAACTCCCTCGGCATGGCCGTGATGCTCGCTACCCACGACTACGCGCTGCTGAACCAGTATCCCGATGCGCGCGTCCTGCACCTGGACGCCGGCGTGCTGGCGAGCGACTCGGCGGCTCCCGTGGCAACCCAGCCTGCGCCGCTGTCGCGCATCTCGCGGGCCGCGCCCGCCGCGCTTTCGGAGCCGCGCGTGAG
>JACCXV010000256.1 GCA_013696835.1 Gemmatimonadota bacterium
TTCTTCCGCAACGAGTCGTGCGGGAAGTGCGTCCCCTGCCGCGAGGGTACCGAGGAACTGGTGCGGATCCTCGAGCGCGTCAGCAGCGGACGCGGCAAGGCAGGAGATCTGGACCTGGTGCACGGTCTCTCGGACACGATGGCGATGACCTCGATCTGCGGCCTTGGTCAGGCGGCGCCCCTGCCCATCACCTCCGTGCTGCGGCACTGGCACGACGAGGTCGTCGCACACCTGGACGGCCGGGGCTGCCCCCAGGGGATCTGCGCATGATCCGGCGGACGGGGGATCCCGTGGACCAGATCGCGCGCGAACCCGGCTCGCCCGTGGCGGCCGTGCCCGGTGCCGCCGGTACCGGAGGCTCCGCAGCCACGAGCGCCGTGGCGGAGCGTCCGGACGCACCCCCGGGGGATCCGAATGGCTCCGCGCCTGCGCTTCCCCCGGTCACGCTGACCATCGACGGCCGGGAGGTGACGGTCGCCGGGGGGAGCACGGTCTGGGAGGCAGCGCGCGAGCTCGGGATCGAGGTTCCGGTCCTCTGCCACGACCCAAAGATGCGCCCCGTGGGCGTGTGCCGGACGTGCGTAGTGGAGGTCGAGGGAGCACGCGTCTTCCCGGCTTCGTGCGTACGCCCCGCGGAGCCCGGCATGGTCGTGCGCACGGACACGCCACGCCTCGAAGCGCAGCGGCGCGTGCTGGTCGAGCTGCTCATGGCGGACCATCCCACTCCGTGCGACAAGGAGCTCCGCGGTCTGGCCTGCGAGCTCGAGCGGCTGGCCCGACGCTACGGCGTGGGGAACGGCAGCGGTCCGCTCCCGCTCGAGTCCCGGCCCCCGAGGCCGCGCGACGACTCCTCGCCCGTGATCGCCGTCGATCATTCCGCCTGCATCCTCTGCGACCGCTGCATCCGCGCCTGCGACGAGGTGCAGTCCAACATGGTGATCGGACGCAGCGGCAAGGGTCATCTGGCTCTGATCAGCTTCGACGACCGCCAGCCCATGGGCGAGTCCACGTGCGTGGCCTGCGGCGAGTGCATGGCGGCCTGCCCGACGGGCGCCCTCACGGACAAGTTTCTCGTCGAGCCGTTCACGCCGCCGGAGACGCGCCGCGTCGACTCGCTGTGTCCCTACTGCGGCGTCGGCTGCGGCGTCACGGTGGAGGTGAAGGAGGAGACCATCGTGCGCATCACGGGGCGCGACGATTCGCACAACCTGGGCCGCCTCTGCGTGAAGGGCCGCTACGGCTACGACTACGCCAGCCATCCCCAGCGTCTCACGGTGCCCCTCATCCGCCGCGATGCGTTCTACCCCAAGGGAGCCCTGTCGCGTGACGTACGGGGGGAGGAGGGCCCACGGCGCGGACGAGCGCAGGAGACGAACGGAGAGGCCGCCCCGGGGCGCTCGGGCAACGGTCGTGGCGCGGCGGGTGGCCCCGGCGGGCGCCGCCCGAAGCCGGGAGGGATCGTGGACTACGCGGAGGTGCTGCCAGCCTTCCGCGAGGCGAGCTGGGACGAGGCGCTGGACCTCACGGCACGCAGGCTCCTCGGCATCCGGGATTCGCACGGACCGGGGGCGCTGGCCGGCTTCGGATCGGCCAAGTGCTCGAACGAGGAGGCCTACCTCTTCCAGAAGCTGGTGCGCACGGTTTTCCGCAACAACAACGTGGACCACTGCACTCGGCTCTGCCACGCGGGGTCAGTGGCGGCGATGCTCGAGCAGGTCGGCTCCGGCTCGGTGTCGGACATCTTCCACAACGTCGACCAGGCCGACGTGGCGCTGGTGGTGGGCTCGAACACGACCGAGAACCACCCGGTTGCGGCGACCTTCGTCAAGGACGCGGCCAAGCGCGGCACGAAGCTGGTCGTGATCGACAGCCGGCGGCACGCGCTCTGCGACCACGCCCACCACTTCCTGCAGCTGCGGCCCGCCTCCGACGTCGCGCTCTTCAACGCGATGCTCCACGTGATCTTTCGCGACGGGCTGCAGGACGACGCCTTCATCGCCGGCCGCACGGAGAACGTGGAGGATCTGCGCGCCACCGTGGCCGCGTACACGCCCGAGCTGGGCGAGAAGATCAGCGGCATCCCCGCCGCGACCATCGAGGAGATCGCGCGGATGTACGCGCGGGGCCCGAACTCGATCATCTTCTGGGGCATGGGCGTGTCGCAGTCCGTGCACGGCACGGACAAGGCGCGGTGCCTCATGAACCTGGTGCTGGCGACGGGACAGGTGGGACGTCCGGGCACGGGGTTCCATCCGCTGCGGGGCCAGAACAACGTGCAGGGCGCTTCCGACATGGGCCTCATCCCGATGGTCTTGTCGGGTTACCAGCCGGTGACGGATCCCGCGGTGCGGCGCCGCTTCGAGGATGCGTGGGGGACGCCCCTCGACCCCCAGCCCGGGATGACGGTGGTGGAGATCGTCGGCGCCGCCCTCACGGGAGAGATGAAGGGAATGTACATGATGGGCGAGAACCCCTTCATGTCCGACCC
>JACCXV010000277.1 GCA_013696835.1 Gemmatimonadota bacterium
AACGGCGCTGTCTCTGTCATCCGCTGGTCGGGCGGCACCCCCCGCTGCCGCTCGTCTGCCCAAAGTGACGCGCTCAGGCCTTCGCCATCCCGGAGTGTGCCGATCTGGGTGCAGCTGAGGCGCCCGTAGAAGTCCGCCGCTCGCTTTGGCAGATCGACCCGAACGGCACGCGCATTGCCAAGTTAGGAATGAGGGCCGAGGCGCAGGCGCGCCGCGTGCAGATCTCGTGAACGTCCACAGCGCTGCAGAAAGGAGCAACCGATGACCGACAAGGAAACCACCAACGGAAGCCAGGGTGGCGGCCAGGAGATGGCGCTGCGCGAGAAGCGTGAAGTGCAGCAGCAAGAGGGTACGCGGGAGGGGCTCTACTTCGAGCCCGCAGTGGACATCCAGGAGAACGAGACGGAGCTGACGCTGATCGCGGACGTTCCGGGAACGGGCTCCGAGGACATCCAGGTCGATCTGCGCGACAGCCTGCTGACGTTGACCGGCACCGCACGTGCGGTGGAGGCCCGCTGGCGTCCTCTCTACCAGGAGTACCCCGAGGGCCATTTTCTGCGGCAGTTCCGGCTGGGTCAGCAGATCGACCAGTCCAGGATCTCCGCCGAGATGAAGGACGGCGTGCTCACCCTGACGCTTCCCAAAGCGCAGAGCGCGATCGCCAAGCGGATCCAGGTCCAGACCGCCTGACACAGGTCCAGGCCGCCTGATCCGGTGGGGACTCTACAGGCCGACGGCCTCCCTCCAAGGGGAGGCCGTTTCGGTTTTTCTGCCCGCTTTCCTACATGCGCCGCAGGACCGTCACCACTGCGCCTCTGCATGGCGCTCCCACCGGGTCCTCCTGACATTTCCGGTCTCATGAGTCCTCCTCCGGAGACCAGGCCGCGCCGCCACCTTCTCGGTGAGGAGGCGCGTCAGGAGCACGACCTGCGCTGGATGTCGCTGGCACTCGCCGAAGCGGCTGCCGCGGGTGCCGAGGGAGAGGTGCCGGTGGGCGCTGTTCTCGTGGTGGGCGGGGAAGTGGCGGGGGTGGGTCGGAATGCGACCCGTGCGGTCGCCGACCCGAGCGCGCACGCCGAGCTGCTGGCCCTTCGCGCGGCCGCGGCGAAGGCCGGCGACTGGCGGGTAGGAGGAACCCTGTACGTGACCCTGGAGCCATGCGCCATGTGTGCCGGCGCGCTCGTTCTGGGACGCGTGCGGTGCGTCGTCTTCGGGGCACGCGATCCCAAGGCGGGAATGGTCGTGAGCCTGGGGGGCCTGCTCACGGACCCGCGCCTGAACCATCGCTGCGCCGTGCGCGAAGGCGTGCTCGCCGAGGAGGCGAGCGCGCTCCTCAGCCGCTTCTTCCGCGAGCGCCGCCCGGGATCTCGGTAGGGGGCGAACCAGGCAATGCCGACCCGGCGGGCGCGGCAGCAGCGCCCGTCGCGGGGCTCAGGCCGGCGGCCGCGGGTTCGTCCAGCACCCAGGTAACCGTTCCCGCCTCGAGGCGGATCGCGGCCGCGGGACTCTCTTCAGCGTCGTCCCTGGCGCTCCCGAGCGTACGCGCGACGGCGGCGGCCTTTTCCGCCCCCGTGACCAGGAATACGGCTCGCCGGCAGCGCCGAAAGGCGACCGGCGTGAGCGTTACTCGCTGCTCGACTCCGGACGGGGCACGGGATGCCGCCACTGGTCGCGAGCTAGTGAGGGCGGGGCTACCGGGGAACAGCGAGCAAGTGTGGCCGTCGGCGCCCAGGCCCAGAATGGCCACGTCGAAGCGCGGCTCGGGAGAGCCGAAGAAGCTCTGGAGCGCGGCGGCGTACACCGCGGCCGCCGTCTCGGGCGGCTCCTCGCCCCGTATGCGGTGGATGTTGGCGGGGGAAAACGCCAGCACGTCGATCAGGGCGGCTCGCGCCGAACCGAAATTGCTGCGGGGATCATCGGGGGGCACACAGCGCTCGTCGGCCCAGAACAGGTGCACCCGATCCAGGGCGAGCGCTCTGGTGAGCCCCTGGGCGAGGAGCTCGTGGAGGCGGCGTGGCGTGGACCCGCCGGAGAGCACCAGACTGAAGCGAGGTCCGCCGGCCGCCCCCCCGGCCGCCGCGGCTGAGCCCAGCACGAGTTCCGCGGCCATGCGGCTAGCGGCCTCGTGGTCCGGCTGGACACGCACGTCGACGTTCAGGGCTTCATCCACGGTGCCGCTCGCTTCAGGGCCTCCCGCCACGTGTGACCGCGCTTCAGGGCTGGCGCCACGTGCCGTTGCGCGCCACCAGCTCGCGCGCCGCGTCCGGGCCCCAGCTTCCGGCGGGGTACTCGGACGGCTCGTCGGCATCGGCCCCCTCCCAGGCCTCGAGCAGAGGAGCCACGATCTTCCACGACTCCGCGACTTCGTCCCAGCGAGCGAACAGGGTGCGGTCCCCCTGCAGGCAGTCGAGCAGCAGCGTCTCGTACGCGTCGTGCGACTCCTCGTCGGGAAACGCGTCCCCCGTGCTGAAGTCGAGGTTCGCCGGGGCGAGGCGCACCTCCAGACCGGGTACCTGCGTCTGGAACGAGAGACCGATCCCCTCGTTGGGCTGGATCCGCAGCGAGAGCACGTTGCGCGCAGCCTCGCGGATGCGGGCCGCCTCGAATAGGGGGTGCGGCGGCCGCTGGAACTTGATCGCCACCTCGGACCACTTGTGCGGAAGACGCTTGCCGGTCCGGAGAAAGAACGGCACGCCCTTCCAACGCCAGTTGTCGATCAGGAGCCGCACCGCGATGAAGGTCGGCGTGACAGACCGGGGATCGACGCCCGGCTCCTGCCGGTATCCCGGAACCTGCTTGCCGTCCATCTCGCCCGGGCCGTACTGGGCGCGGCGGGCGACGCGCGGCACGTCGGCCACTCCCAGCCGGCGGACCGCGCGCAGCACCTTCGCCTTCTCCTCGCGCACCGATTCCGACTCGAAGGAGGTAGGCGCCTCCATGGCGGTCAGGCTGAGAAGCTGGAGCAGGTGGTTCTGGAGCATGTCGCGTACCGCCCCGGCCTTCTCGTAGTAGGCGGCGCGTCCCTCGATGCCGATCGTCTCCGCCACCGTGATCTGGACGTGGTCCACGAACTGCCGGCTCCACAGCGGCTCGAAGATCGAGTTGGCGAAGCGCAGCACCAGGATGTTCTGCACGGTGTTCTTGCCCAGGTAGTGGTCGATGCGGTGGATCTGGCTCTCCGAGAAGCAGCGGCGCAGACGCTCGTTCAGCTCCGTCGCCGAGGCGAGATCGCGGCCGAACGGCTTCTCGACGACGATGCGCGTCCAGCCGCCGCGCTCGTGGTGCAGGCCGGCGCGCTCGACGTTGTCGATGATCGTGGCGTACGCATCGGGGGGCGTGGCCAGGTAGAGCAGGCGATTCGCGGGACCGCCCTCCTCGCGAATCCCGTCAAGCACGCGCGCGAGGCTGCGGAACGCCTCCGCGTCGCCGAACTCGCCCTGCACGTAACGCATCCTCGAGCGAAAGCGGGCCCACGTGGCACGGTCGAAGCCGGGCACGGACGACGACAGGGCGGCCTCCATCTCGCGCGTGAAGTCCTCCGTCGTCCAGCGCCGCCCGAAGCCCACCAGCACGAGCTCGGGCGGGAGCCGCCGGTCGCTCGCGAGATGATAGAGCGAAGGCAGCAGCTTGCGACGGGTGAGATCGCCCGTCGCGCCGAACACCACGAAGGCCGCGGCCTCGGCCGCACGGGCGGCCGGCGTCATTCCTTGCCCTTGATGGCGTGACCGCCGAACTCCTTGCGGAGAGCTGCGATCGCGCGCGCGGAGAAGCCGTCCTCCTGGCGCGACACGAAGCGGGCGAAAAGGGACTGGGCGAGGACGGGCGCCGGCACCGCGTTCTCGATGGCGTACTGGAGGCTCCAGCGCCCCTCGCCGGAGTCGTCCACGTATCCCTGAACGGGGCTCTGAGTGGGAT